>JBFMAG010000104.1 GCA_040755895.1 Actinomycetota bacterium
GGTTGGGGAGGAGCGGGTGCCTTCAGCGATGGAAAGCTCAACCTCTCCACCGAAATTGGCGGATGGCTCAATCAATATATCCCTCGCCAGGAGTTGAGCGATTTAATCGATTATGTTGATCAAATCTATTTGGATTTTGGGGCACCAAAGGAATCATACGAGGCCGATGAGAGGATCTTGAGGAGGTTGAAACGCAAAGCGGTCTCGGCGGATTTAATCCTGGTCCCTACGCGGATTCGACATCTGGGAACGGATATTTGCGGTAAGGTCCTTCGCAATATACGAGAATATTTCGATGGAAAGGTCGAGGTCAAGGCAAACACCAATGTAAAATATATCCTCACCGAAGATCGCACTGCAGTAGGGGTTGAAACGGATAAGGGCCAGAAAATATGGGCAAAATATGTCATCGTCGCCCCCGGTCGCGAGGGTGCGGAGTGGCTGACCTGTGAAGCGCAACGTTTGAAGCTTACCCTTCAGGCGAATGCCGTGGATTTGGGCGTAAGACTGGAGGTGCCCGCTGCGGTCATGGAGCCTCTCACTAAAGAGCTCTACGAACCAAAACTGATCTACTATTCCAGATCCTTTGAAGATCAAGTACGTCTCTTTTGCGCCTGCCCACATGGTGTGGTTTCCAGGGAGACCTATGGGGATGTGATCACCGTTAATGGTCACTCCTATCGAGATGCGAGAACGGAGAACACCAATTTCGCCTTGTTGGTCTCCACGACGTTTACGGAGCCCTTTCATGAACCAATCGCCTATGGTAAATACATTGCCCGCCTCGCCAATCTCTTGGGAGAAGGGATAATCATTCAGCGATTGGGAGATCTTCAGGCCGGGCGGAGATCGACGGAGAGCCGCATCCGCAAAAGTACCGTGAAACCCACCCTCAGTGAGGCTACACCGGGAGATTTAAGCTTCGTTTTGCCCTATAGGTGCTTGGCGGATATCTTGGAGATGATAGAGGTCTTAGATAGGGTGGTACCTGGTGTAAACTCGAAAAATACTCTACTCTATGGAGTAGAGGTGAAGTTTTACTCCTCGAGAGTTAAGCTAAAATCCACTCTGGAGACGGAGATAAAGAATTTTTATGCCATAGGAGATGGAGCGGGGATCACCCGTGGTCTCGTTCAATCCTCTGCTTCGGGAATAATAGCCGCCCGATCCATACTGAATAAAGTGAGGAAGTGAAGAAGTGATTCATGTGAGGAAGTTAAATTTGAATCACTCCATCACTTGAATCTCTGGAATCACTTTTGTGGGGGTGTTAGGGTGCCAGGAATTGTGCTCATCGGGACGCAGTGGGGCGATGAAGGAAAAGGGAAGGTAACTGACTTTCTCGCTGACGATATGCATATGGTGGTCCGCTATAATGGTGGGGATAATGCGGGGCATACCGTCGTTGAAACCGACCACGAGTTCAAATTCCATTTAATTCCCTCAGGGATACTTTATTCCCACATAACCTCAGTTATCGCCGATGGAGTCGTGGTCAATCCCAAGGTTCTCATCGAGGAAATAGATGGCCTCGAAGCCAGGGGGGTAAGTACTAAAAAACTCTTCGTGAGCGGTAATGCCCATCTTATCATGCCCTATCATCTGGTATTGGATAGGGCGGTTGAGCTTCAGTTGGGTAAGGCGAAGATCGGCACCACTCGAAAGGGCATCGGACCCACATATGCCGATAAAGCCGCTCGCATTGGAATCAGGGTGCAGGATCTCTTGGATATGAAGATCTTTCGCAAGAAGCTAAAGCAGGCTTTGGAAATAAAGAATGCCATCTTAACGAAGATATACGAGCTTGAGCCGCTGGATGAAGAGAAGATCATCTCCGATTATATGTACTACGCAAAGCGGTTGGAACCCTATATTACGGATACCTCATTGATGATAAATCAAGCCTTGGACGAAGGGAGAAATGTTCTATTCGAAGGCGCTCAGGGCACCTTGCTCGATCTCGATCATGGGACGTATCCCTTTGTTACCTCTTCTTCCCCCGTTGCCGGCGGAGCATGTGTGGGAGCAGGGGTGGGACCACCCAAGATCGATAAGGTGATTGGTGTGGCCAAAGCCTACGTCACCCGTGTGGGATCGGGTCCCTTCCCCACGGAGCAAGGCGATGAAACAGGGGAGAAAATGCGTCAAATTGGCGTGGAGTATGGGACGACCACAGGGCGCCCTCGTCGCTGTGGCTGGTTTGACGCCGTTCTTCTTAAGTATGCCGTCTTGGTCAATGGAATAAACGGCATAGCCCTGACAAAACTCGATGTACTCTCCACTTTTAAGACCCTAAAGATTTGCGTAGGCTACGAATATGAGGGGAAATTCTATCCCCGTTTTCCACCTCATCAGACAATTTTTCACAAGTGTATACCGATTTATGAAGAACTTGAAGGCTGGCAGCGGGATATCTCTGATATAAAGTGGTATGAGAATCTGCCCCCGGCTGCAAAGCGATATATCTCAAGGATAAAAGAGTTGGCGGGTGTGCCAATCGAGATGATCTCGGTCGGCCCCAGGCGGGATCAAACCATCATACCCTGATGGCAAAATTTTAAGTTTGCTAGTTAAGTGTATTATAGTCCAAGTTAAGTCTCAAAAATTACAATCCAAAATTAGTTTTACATTTTGCATTTACCCTGGAGATAAGTATTTGTGCAGATAAAAATAGCTATCTGGGAAATTTGCCAAACTAATGGAGGATTAATTCGGTGAGGGTATTCGTCATAGGTGGAGGCGGGCGAGAGCATTCCCTCGTGTGGAAGATAAGCAAGAGCCCTCTCGTTGATGAAATCTATTGCGTCCCCGGGAATGCTGGAATATCGGAATTGGCCCACTGTGTAAATTTCGACATCCATGATAATGATGCTCTTGCTGGTTTCGCTCAAGCGAAGAAAATTGATCTTACCGTTGTGGGTCCCGAAGTCCCTCTAGTGGGGGGTATCACCGATGTTTTTGAGGCGAGAGGTCTTCGCATTTTCGGTCCCCGCAAGCAAGCCGCTTTAATCGAGGGGAGCAAGAGTTTTGCCAAGGCCATCATGAAGAAATATGGCATCCCCACGGGTGATGGGGTGGTCTTCACCGGTTACGAAGAGGCGGTTGCCTATGTCAAACGCCATAATTCTCCCTTTGCCGTAAAAGCCGATGGGCTTGCGGGAGGTAAAGGCGTAACCGTCGTCTTCGATCAGGAGGCAGCCATCGGTGCCCTTCGGGATTGCTTCATTCACGCTAAATTCGGTTCCGCGGGGAAGAAGGTTATCATAGAGGAGTATCTTGAAGGAGAGGAGGTTTCGGTTTTTGCCTTTACCGATGGTCGCACCGTGCTTCCCATGATTCCCGCTCAGGATTATAAGCGGGTCTTTGACGGAGATAGGGGTCCCAATACTGGTGGAATGGGCTCTTACTCGCCCGTTTCCATCATCACCAAAGAAATCTATGAGGAAATTATCACCGGAATCCTCGAACCAGCAATCGCCGGTTTATTTAAAGAGGGTTTGGAGTACAGAGGTGTCCTTTATGGAGGTCTCATCCTTACCTCCGAAGGACCGAAGGTTTTGGAATTTAACTGCCGATTTGGAGACCCCGAAAGCCAGGCGATCCTTCCTCTTTTGGAAAGCGATCTCGTTGAAATCATGCTCGCCGTGACGGAGGGCAATCTTTCAGGATACAAGCTCCAATGGCTACCCGGCAGGTGTGTTACCGTGGTCATTGCCTCCGGAGGCTACCCTGAGGATTATAGAAGGGGGTTTGAAATCACCGGGTTGAAGGAAGCATCCGAGGTTCCAGGAGTCCAAATTTTCCACGCCGGCACCACCCTCGAGGATGGAAAGCCGGTGACCGCAGGTGGTAGGGTTCTCAATGTGAGTGCAGTTGGCTCCTCCTTTGAGGAAGCGAGAAAACGCGCCTATGAAGCCGTGGGAAAAATTCACTTTGAAGGAATGCATTATAGAAGAGATATCGCTCTGCGAGCCACGCAAGAAGAAGGGAGATTATAAGGCTAAGAAAGGAAGAATAATTATGGCAAAGCCACTGGTAGGAATAGTTATGGGGAGTGCCACCGATAAACCCGTGATGGATGAAGCGAAGTCCATCTTAAGGAAGTTCGGTATTCCCTATGAGGAGAGGATCCTATCGGCTCATCGGGCTCCAAAGCTCGTCTGTGATTATGCTTCAACGGCTGAGGAGAAGGGACTGGAGGTAATCATCGCAGGTGCGGGGAAAGCTGCTCACTTAGCCGGGGTTATCGCCTCCCACACCACACTACCCGTGATTGGGGTACCCTTGAGCTCGAAGGATCTTGGTGGCTTGGACTCACTTCTCTCCACAGTTCAGATGCCCGATGGGATACCCGTGGCTACGGTGACCATCGGAGGCGCAAAGAATGCGGCAATTCTTGCGGCTCAAATTCTGGCTCTCAGGTACCCCGATGTTCGAAAAAAATTGAGGGAATTCAAAGGTGATCTGGCGGCCCAATACGGGGAGGGGAAGTAGAAGATACATGATAGATCGCTATTGCCTGCCACGCATGAAAGCCGTTTGGAATGTCAAAAATAAATATCAAAAGTGGCTGGAGATAGAGATACTTGCCTGCGAAGCTCAGGCGAAACTGGGCAAGATTCCCGAAGCGGCTTTGAGGGAGATCAAAGCTAAGGCGAGATTCGACCCGGAACGGATAGATGACATTGAGAGGGAAACTCGCCACGATGTCATCGCCTTCTTAACGAATGTAGCGGAGCACGTCGGCCCGGCTTCCCGATTTATCCACTATGGGATGACCTCTTCGGATATCCTCGATACGGGTCTTGCCCTTCAAATGGTGGAGGCCGCGGGTATTTTGATTGAGGATATACAAAAACTCATGGATGTGCTCAAGCGCCGAGCCATCGAACACAAGGATACGGTGATGATCGGACGTACCCATGGAATCCATGCCGAGCCCATCACCTTTGGTTTTAAATTGGCTCTATGGATCTTTGAAATGAAGAGAAATCTCCGCCGCCTCAAGAGCGCTCGGGAGACCATCAGGTATGGGAAGATATCGGGGACCGTGGGTACTTACGCCAATGTCGATCCCTATGTTGAAGAGTACGTTTGCAATAAATTGGGTTTAAGACCAGCTCAGATATCAACCCAGATTTTACAGAGGGATAGGCACGCTGAATTTTTAACCACTCTGGGAATAATAGCTTCCTCCCTGGATAAATTCGCCACCGAGATTCGGAATCTTCAGAGGAGCGATATTTTGGAGGTCGAAGAACCCTTCGTCAAAGGGCAGAAAGGTTCATCGGCAATGCCCCATAAGCGAAATCCCATCATCTGCGAGCGCATATCGGGTTTGGCGCGGGTCGTTCGGGCAAATGCCTTCAGTGCTTTGGAGAATATTCCCTTGTGGCATGAGCGGGATATCTCTCATTCCTCGGTGGAGCGGGTGATCATCCCGGATAGCACTCTTCTTTTGGATTACATGCTCAATAAATTCACTAAAGTCATGGAGGGCTTAATCGTCTATCCCGAAAATATGAGGAAGAATTTGGAGAAAACCGGGGGAATCATCTTTTCCCAGAGAGTGCTCTTAAGACTGGTGGAAAAGGGTCTTTCTCGGGAAGAGGCTTACCGATTGGTGCAAACCAACGCCATGAGGGCCTGGCAGGATAAGGAAAATTTCAAAGACCTGCTCCTCAAGAACACCGAGATAACCAAGTACCTTTCTCCTGGGGAAATCGAGGACTGTTTCGACTTACGATATTATTTACGGAATATTGATACTATCTTCAAGAGATTGGAAACCCTTTAATCATCGGAGGTTCTAGGTTTAAATTCTAATCTCAAGATACTAAGCACTAAACAATATCAAAGGTCCAAATTCAAAGGTCAAAACGAAATGAAATACGAGTAAAGATAAATCCTAAATCCCAATATCTAAATCCCAAATAAGCACGAATGACCAAAATCCAAATGGTCAAAACAGTTTTGAAAATTTGGACATTTGAGAATTTGGATTTGTTTAGAATTTAGGATTTCGAATTTAGGATTTGGGATTAAGGTTGTCAAACTACTTTCTGAAATTATGTCCAGGGTATAACTTCCAATTTAAAATGGAGCGATAATGGGGGAGTTGTGAGGAAATTAGGGAAAGTTTACGAAGGGAAAGCCAAGATACTTTACGAGACCGATGAGCCTGAGCTGATCATCCAGCACTTTAAGGATGATGCAACGGCCTTCGACGGCAAAAAGAGAGGGAAAATTTTTGGCAAGGGCTCTGCCAATGCTCAGATTTCCTCGATCCTCTTTAGGCTCCTCGAGGAAGAGGGGATAAAAACCCACTTTCCTTCGGATATGCAGGACAAAAAAATCCTTTCCGAGAACGAAATCTTAGCCTATCGTCTTAAGATGATTCCCCTCGAGATCATAGTGAGAAATGTCGCCGCTGGAAGTCTTGCTAAAAGATTGGGTTATGAGGAAGGGAGGATCCTAAAAAAACCCATCGTCGAGTTCTACTACAAGAGCGATGAATTGGGCGATCCTCTTTTAAACGCTGACCATATCTGCGAGTTGGGACTCGTCGATTCAAAATTGCTGAGGAGAATGAAAGAAACGTCGCTGAAGGTCAATGAAATCCTCAAGGACTTTCTGGCTGAAAGAGGTCTTGAACTCGTGGATTTCAAATTGGAGTTTGGCCTCAAGGATGATGAATTAATTTTGGCCGATGAAATATCCCCTGATACCTGCCGGCTTTGGGATAAAAGGACAGGAGAAATTTTGGATAAGGACCGATTCCGAAGGGATTTGGGGGGAGTTGAACGGGCCTATCAAGAAGTCTTGAGGAGGATTAAAGGTTAGAGGGGAGCAAATGCCTAAAGTAAGAGTGTATGTAACCTTAAAACCGGGAATTTTGGATCCTCAGGGGACGACGGTAGCGAAGGCTTTAAAATCTATGGGATTTCAAAATGTAGAAGATGTTCGCATCGGCAAGTTCATCGAGCTTTGCATGAGCGATGTCGAAGAAGATGAGATTCCCCAACAGGTTGAAGAGATGTGTCGAAAGCTCCTCGCCAATCCGGTTATCGAGAATTATTCTTTTGAGATTGAGAAATAAGGCAAAAGACCTCGGATGAGGAGGTAAATTGTATTATTAGCAAGATGGGTTAACACTATGGTCGGGGTGAAGTACTCCGAAAACACCCCGAAGAACGCTGTCGCGCGAGTGAAACGAGTCCTTCGGGGTCGCTCGGGTCTCGCCTCGCTACAGAACTGTGTGTATGCTTAAGAAGTTTTCATGGGCGAGGCTCCGACACTTTCTTAACACTTATCCCTCCCTTAAATGTCTAGATGTAAACCTAATGTCTAGAATAAACTGACTCGTTAATAGTCCAAGGTAAATGTTAAAATTCAAATGGGGGACTTAAGTGAAATTTGGAGTTGTGGTTTTTCCGGGCTCTAACTGTGATCAGGATTGCTACCATGCTTGCCGGGTGATGGGGGCGGATGTGGACTACATTTGGCATGGAGATGAGGATCTCCCGAATTTTGACTGTATTATCCTACCCGGTGGTTTCTCCTATGGGGATTATCTTCGGACCGGAGCGATCGCCCGCTTCTCTCCGGTGATGAAAGCCGTTGAGAGATACGCCGCCCAGCGTGGTGGATTGGTTTTGGGCATTTGCAACGGATTTCAAATTCTTTTAGAGGCGGGTCTTTTGCCCGGGGCAATGCTTCGTAACAAAACCCTCAAATTCATTTGCAAATATGTGAATGTTAGGGTGGAGAACGATCGTACCCCATGGACATGTGCCACAAAGACCGGGGATGTACTCAAGCTTCCCATTGCCCACTACGATGGCAATTACTTTGTAGACCAGAAAACCCTATTGGAACTCGAAGACGGCGGTCAAATAATTTTAAGATATTGTGATCAGGAGGGTCGAGTTACCGAAGAGGCAAATCCCAACGGTGCTCTGGGTAATATCGCTGGGATATGTAACAAAGACGGTAACATCTTTGGACTCATGCCCCATCCGGAAAGGGCTGTGGAACCGCTTTTGGGATCTGAGGACGGCAGGATGATTTTTGAGTCCATAATCAAAAGTTTAAAGGGTATTATCGGTGGGTCATAATTCAAAAATTCGCAATTTAATGGGCAAACTGATAAATTGTTTTCGAGGGTTGATTAAATGTCTGAGGTTTACAGGGAACTTGGATTAAAAAGGGAGGAGTACGACCGCATAGTCGATATCTTGGGGCGAAAGCCGAACTTTTTGGAACTCGCCATGTATTCGGTGATATGGTCGGAGCACTGTGCCTATAAGCACTCTAAACCCGTTCTGACCATCCTCCCCACTCAAGCCCCTCATGTCCTGCAAGGTCCCGGTGAAAATGCCGGGGTTATCGATATAGGCGATGGTCTAGCCGTTGTCTTTAAAGTAGAATCACACAATCACCCCAGTGCTATCGAACCCTTTCAAGGTGCGGCGACTGGTGTGGGTGGCATAATCCGCGACATCTTGGCCATGGGAGCGAGGCCCATTGCCCTTTTGGATTCCCTTCGTTTCGGTTCCCTTCGAAAATCAAAGGTTAAGTATCTTCTTGAGCAGGTCGTCGCTGGAATAAGCGCTTACGGCAATTGTTTAACTGGTGATGAATGGTTAGTTGTAGAGAATTGCGGTGAGCTCAAGCACGTGAGAATCGGTGAATACCTCGAACAATTTGTCCCTAAGGGTAATTTTGGGACAACCACACCCGATCGCCAATTCAAGGTTTTGTCCTATGACCCGATCAGTGGAAGAGTATGTTGGCAGAGAGTGACAAGGATTTTTAAAAGTTTTTCTGATCGGTTCCTTAAGATTTCCACAACTATGGGTAGAACTCTTAAAATTACGCCTGATCATCCAACTCTGGTTTTTCGATCCGGTGAGCTTCGTACGATTAAGGCTGCTGAGGTAAATGTGGGTGATGAATTGCCAATTGTCAATTCTTTTCCAACTGAGCATGCGAAACATGTCATCGATTTGGTTTCTCTCCTTGCTGACTGTGACAAGTCTATCCTTCAGATCCGTAGGATTTTTGTGAAGTTGCCGGAGAAAATCATGGTAGACAAATATCTTCGTCGGGAGGCTAGAAGGGCAATAAAAGGTGTGGCGCAGAGACATAAGTATTTAAAAAAGGGAGCCATGCCCCTTGAGATATTTTTAAAACTGGAAAAAGCTCTTGGATTTTCTAGAAAGGATTTAAAGCTTTATCTCCGTGGTGGGAAGACCAATTACGTTCCCGCAGTTTTCGAAATTGATAACGATTTTGCTAGGTTGATTGGCTATTATCTTTCCGGGGGTTGCATTTCAAAGAATGGAAGCACTTTCAAGATCGTCTGGGTTTTTGGCAAAAGAGAAAAAGAGTATGTGCAAGATGTTTGCAACATTTTGAGGAAATACCACATCAGATTTTCAGTCTACCATAGGAAGAGCACTATCGCCATTTATTTATCGTCATGGATTTTAGCATGGTTAATAAAAAGCGTGCTTGGCTGTGGGGATTATGCCCACAGTAAGAGCATCCCGGACGCGCTTTTAAAACAAAGTAAAGAGATTCGCGAAGAACTCTTAAAAGGACTTTTCAGAGGAGATGCATCGGTAAGATTTCCATCCTATCTTGGAAGCAGAGTAAAAATCACGTTCGGTACAGCGAGCGAGAAACTCTATCAGCAAGTAATTTTGCTTTTACAAGATTTTGGTATCACCCCTTACTTGTACAAAGCCAAGCCTTGTTCTCATATTCAGGGTAGGGCTGTCAATGCTCGCCAAGGCTTCTGTCTCGAAATACAGGATTATTCCTCAATTAGCAAGGTCAAAGAATGGTTTTCTTCAGAAGTAAACCAAAGAATCGCAAAGGCTCTAAATGAGCATAATGGAATGACCTTCAGTTTTCCTGGGCACAAAATCCGAAATGGATTGTCCACAGTAAAGGTCAGAAAAATAGAAGAGGTAGAAGATGAGCAGTTCGTTTACGATATCGAAGTTGAGAATACTCATCTTTTTGTTACCACGGGTGGAATCATCACCCATAACTGCGTTGGAGTACCCACGGTGGGAGGTGAGGTCCACTTCGAAGACGCTTATGAAGAAAATCCCCTGGTCAATGTGATGTGTGTGGGACTTGCCGAGCGCGAAGGGCTAGTCAGAGGGATGGCTGAGGGAGCTGGGAACCTCGTTATTCTCATAGGGTCAAAAACGGGTCGGGATGGCATTGGTGGGGTGAGCACCCTCGCATCTCGCGAATTTGGCGAAGAAGCCGAAGAAAAACGTCCATGCGTCCAGGTGGGTGACCCCTTCACCGAGAAACTCCTCATTGAAGCCTGTCTTGAGCTTGTGGAGAAAAGGCTTCTGGTGGGCTTGCAAGACCTTGGTGGAGCTGGTCTTACCTGTGCAACATGCGAGACTGCAAGCAGAGCGAAGACGGGTATGGACGTGGACGTTTTGAAGGTTCCACGCAGGGAAAGGGGCATGAAGCCTTGGGAGGTGATGATTTCGGAGTCTCAGGAAAGAATGCTGACCATCGTGACTCCTGAAAATGTGAGAGAAGCGATCGATATCTGCCACAAATGGGGTCTTGATGCTACTGTGGTCGGCAAGGTCACAGATACAGGTATCTTAAGGATTTTTGAGGGGAAGACTGTGGTTGGTGAGATGCCCGCAAGATCCTTAGCTCACGATGCCCCCATCTATTATGCTCAAGCTGAAAAGCCATCTTATGTTGACGAACTTCAAAAATATGACCTTACCAAGTTGAAGGTCCCTTTCGATTTCAATGAGGTTCTTTTGGATATTCTCTCTTCGCCGAATATTTGCAGCCGTAAATGGATTTACGAGCAATACGATCACATGGTCCAGGTAAATACGGTTGTTTTGCCCGGCTCGGATGCCTCCGTTTTGCGGATCAAGGGAACCAATAAGGGTCTCGCCTTGACCGTAGATTGTAATGGACGCTATTGCTATTTGGATCCCTTCGTTGGAGCAAAAATTGCCGTAGCTGAAGCCGCACGAAATCTGGTTTGCTCGGGAGCCAAGCCTTTGGCCGTCAGCGACTGCTTAAATTTTGGTAGTCCCGAAAAACCCGAGATTTTCTGGCAATTTAGGGAAACCGTTCGGGGTTTAAGCGAAGCCTGTAGAGAGCTTGGGATACCCGTGGTCAGCGGAAATGTAAGCTTCTACAATGAATCCTTTGGAGAAGCCATCTACCCAACGCCCACCGTTGGAATGGTAGGAATCCTCGAGGACATCTCGCATCGCTGCACCTTGGGTTTTAAGGAGGAAGACAGCGTCATCGCCCTTTTGGGAATAACCTTGCCCGAATTGGGTGGAAGCGAATATTTAAAGGTGGTTCACAATCTAATCGCTGGCTCTCCTCCCACTCTGGATATGGAAAGGGAAATCGGTGTCCAAAGACTTTGCTTGAAGGCAATTCAAGAGGAATTGATCCTCTCAGCTCACGATTGTTCCGAAGGAGGACTCGCCGTTGCTCTAGCTGAGTGTTGCATCGCTGGAGGTCTTGGCGCAATACTCAGAATACAGAATACAGAATACAGAATACAGGATAATCCAATATCTCCCATCTCCCATCTCCCATCTCCCATCTCATTATTCAGTGAGTCGCAATCAAGAATTATTGTTTCCCTTAGGGAGGAAAACTTACCCAAATTAGAGAAATTAGCCAGAGAGTTTAGAGTCCCGGTGATCATTCTAGGGCGGGTAGGTGGAAGTGCCTTGGTCATCGGTGATAAAATTAATTTGCAGGTGGGCGATTTAGCGAGAAGGTGGCAAGAAGCACTGGGATGCCTAGTCAAATTGTAAATGGTCATGGGTCAAGAGTCACGGGTCAATCCTATCTTCTGAATTCTGAGAGAAATGAGGCTTGTGGTGTCTTCGGAATTTATGCACCAGGAGAGGATGTAGCCCGGCTCACCTATTTCGGTCTCCATGGTCTCCAACATCGCGGGCAAGAGAGCGCGGGAATAGCGGTTGCTGATGGTTCTTCGATCTCCATCTTCAAGAATATGGGACTCGTACCGCAGGTTTTCTATGAGCAAAGTCTGGCTTCCCTCAAAGGGCATATCGCCGTGGGACACGTCCGCTACTCAACCATGGGCTCGACACGTTTAGAAAACGCTCAGCCCATCGAGAAGCCGTATCTTAAAGGAACTCTGGCCATTGCCCACAACGGCAATCTCATCAATACACAACAGCTCCGGGAGATGCTTCTCAGGAAAGGTATCCGACTCCAATCCACAAGCGACAGCGAGGTAATTGCGGCATTGGTGGCTAAATATGCCCATCTGGGGATCGGTGAAGCCATCAGAAGGACCATGAAACTCCTTCGGGGCGCCTATTCCGTCGTCATTTTGACCGAGGATAAGCTCGTTGCCATCCGTGATCCCTATGGGATTCGTCCCCTGTGTATAGGGAAATTGGGAAGGTATTTTGTGATCTCTTCGGAAACCTGTGGCCTCGATATCGTGGGAGCGAAGTATCTGAGAGATATCGAACCCGGAGAAATGGTGGTGATAAATGAGGATGGGATCCACATTGAACGAGCCATGCTTCTGGCCAAGCCCTCCCTGTGTATCTTTGAATTCATTTACTTTGCCCGTCCAGATAGTTCTCTCTATGGCAGGAATCTTTACTATGCTCGAAAGTCCATGGGAATAGGGTTAGCGGAGGAAGCACCCGCCGATGCAGATTTGGTCATCGGCGTCCCCGATACTGGTACATCTGCGGCGGTGGGATTCGCTGAGGAATCGGGGATACCCTTTGGCGAAGGGCTAATCAAAAATAGGTATATTGGGAGAACTTTTATCGAACCCAGTCAAAGAATGCGTCAGATGGGAATTCGGCTCAAGCTCAATCCCTTACGGGAGGTCATCAAAGGGAAGCGTCTAGTTGTGGTGGATGACTCCATTGTTCGGGGTAATACCACTAAAAAGATCGTTCGACTTTTGAAGGAAGCTGGTGCAACGGAAGTGCACATGAGAATAAGTTCTCCACCCATTAAATATCCCTGCTTTTATGGCATTGACACTGCAAATCGCTCGGAGCTCATCGCCTCCACCAAAAGTGTGGAGGAGATAAGGGAGTTCATCGGAGCGGATAGCCTTCATTATCTGAGCATAGAGGCTTTAGTCGCCTCCACAAGGCGACCCTACGAGGATTTTTGTCTCGCTTGCTTTGATGGAGTTTATCCCATAAGAATCCCCAAGGATTTAAAGATCACCAAGTTCATGTTGGAGAGGGAACCATCGGTTGTGGAATGAAAGACGTCATAGGCCTCGGGGCTTTGAATGTCGATTTCATCTATGAGGTGGCTGGCTTCGAACTGGGCAAAGGGAGCATAAAGTTTCGGTCAGGTGCTGAGATTTTCACTGATTTGGAGGAGTTCGAATCCGCCAAGCGCCTTTTACAAAGTGTGGGAAAATTGCGAGGTAAAAGTGGAGGCGGTCAGGCCGCAAATACCGTCGTGGCACTATCCAGAATGGGTTTCTCCACGGGTTTTGTGGGAAAGGTGGGTGAGGATAGCGAAGGCGATTTTTTAATCCGCAGCATGATGGGTGTGGATACAAGTAGAATCCTGAAGGATGAACGCAGCGGCATCTGCCTTTCCGTACTCGATGAATTCAAGGATAGATCGACCTTAATCCTTCCGAATTGTAATGATACCTTAACCTTCGATGAAATCGATTTGGATTACATCAACAATACACAATTTTTGCACATGACTTCTTTCATCGGTGACTTACCCCTCATGGCGCAGAGAAGGATTGCCGAAGAGATCTTCCCTGATGTGAAGATCACCTTTGATCCGGGCGAAATCTATGCCAAGCGGAACTTAAGGGAAATACTCCCCATTATAAAGAGAAGTTTTGTGATCTTCATCACCGATAGAGAAATTGAGCTTTTGACCGGCAAGGATTTTTCCACGGGTGCCAGGGAGTTGTTGAACATGGGATGCTCCATCGTAGTTTGCAAACTCGGCGAGCGAGGATCCCATATTTTATCCCAAACGCAGGAATTCAGCATTCCAGCCGAAAGGGTTGAAGTAATGGACAAGACGGGAGCCGGGGATGTTTATGCTGCAGGATTTTTAGCTGGTCTACTTTTGGAGCGACCATTATATGAGTGTGCCATGATTGCCACCAAAGCTGCAGCTCTGAGCATAACGGGATATGGGAGGGGGAAATACCCCGATAAGCTGTTCTTAACCCAGGTTTTAAGGAGTTTGAGTCAGCCCTCAGAGAATTAAGGAATTAAAAACGAAAAATTTATCGTTTTACTCTGCAGCTAATTGATTTTCTGGACGAGCTTCCTAGAAGTCCCAGTGCACAGATAATCGGAAATCAACTTTTAAGGAGTGGAACAAGTATCGGGGCCAATTACATAGAAGCCCAAGCTGCTAGCTCTAAGAAAGATTTTGCCAACTTTTTTCACTTTGAATTTTTCATTTCAATTGACTAAGAGTGATGGATAAAAAATCGGGTCTAAGAGGCAAATTTTATCGAAGCATATATTGCAGTGGGGGTCATGGCGGTGGCTTATAAAATTGGCTGGTTCTCCACGGGTCGAGATAAGGCCGCTCGGGATCTTTTAACCACAATTCATTCGAGCATAAAGGAAGGTGCCATTAAAGCTCAAATCATCTTCGTCTTCAGTGACAGAGAAGAGGGTGAAGCGGAGGAGAGCGACAAATTCTTTGAGCTGGTGAAAAGCCTCGGTATTCCCCTGATTTGCCTTTCCTCCAAAAAATTTGAGCCGGATCTACGGGGAAAAGGCAAGAGAGACCCCATCGTTCTTGAGGAGTGGAGAGATCGATATCATCGGGAGGTCATCAGACTATTGGGGGGATATGATCCCGACCTCATCGTTTTGGCCGGGTATATGCTCATTGTAAGTGGGGGAATGTGTAGAAGATATCCTATGATTAACCTTCACCCCGCTGCCCCCGGGGGTCCCACCGGTGCGTGGCAGGAAGTTATCTGGAAGTTGATTGAAGCGCGACAACGTAGAACCGGAATCATGATCCATTTGGTCACCGAGGAATTGGATAAGGGTACTCCCATCACCTATTGCACATTTCCCATCAGAGGCGGGTCCTTCGATGAACTGTGGAAGAATTTGGATGAGAAGCTAGAGATAAAAACCCTCTCTCAAATCATTCGAGAAGAAGGGGAGGAAAACTCGCTTTTTAAGGAGATACGCAAGAATCAGGTCATTAGGGAACTACCCCTGATTTTCCACACCATTCAGCGATTTGCGAAAGGAGAGATCAAGATCCCCCGTGGATCTGAAGGAGAAGTGAGATCGGTCATTGTAGATGGTAAGGTTTTGACCACGGGTTTCAACTTAAGTCGGGAAATAAACGCCCATCTTGAAGAATGGTCGACGGGTGAGCTGAATTGATTAAATGTCAATTAAACACCGATTGCGAGGGACCCATCTCTCTGAATGACAATGCTCTCGAGCTAACCTGTCATTTTATCCCCCACGGGATGAAGTTTTTCTCGCAAGTGAGTGGATACGACGATTATCTGGCGGATATCGCCAAAAGAGAGAAATACAAAGCCGGGGACACCCTCCGATTGATATTGCCGTTCCTGAAGGCCTATGGTGCCACGAATCTTAAGATTGAAAGGTACTCTGAGGCAAATCTCTCTCTGGTTTCCGGAGCGAAAGAAAGTTTGCAGTTCATTCGTCAAAGGATGCCCATTTTCATCGTCAGCACCAGTTACGAGCCCTATATACGAGCTTTATGCCGTCTTCTCGATTTTTCCTTAGAGGACGTCTATTGCACAAAATTGGATATAGATGGATATGAAATTGAAGAATGGGAGACCAAAAGACTTAAAGAGCTTGCAGAAGAAATCATAGCCATGCCTCCCCTGGAGTTACCTACCTGCCGGACAGGCAGGCGACGTTTGCGGGATTTGCCCCTCGAACCCCAAAAGATCATCGCCAGATTGGATGATATATTTTGGAGGGAAATTGCTTCGATGAAATGTGGGCGGCTATTAGAAGAGATCAATCCCATTGGTGGATGGGAGAAAGCTCAAGCCGTTTTGGACAGTTTGACAAAGACGGGCAACTCCTTAAGTGAAGTGATATACGTGGGTGATAGCATCACGGATGTTGAAGCTCTTGACTTAGTGAGGGGAAATGGTGGTCTGGCAATATCTTTCAACGGGAATAGGTATTCCCTAAAAGCTGCGGAGATCGCGTGCATATCGAGTCATGTCATCGTCATTGCGATCTTGACCTGTGTCTTCTCGAAGGGGGGAAAAGGGAAAACCCTTTGGCTGGCGAGGAATTGGAGCCATTCTGCCATCCGACAATCCGGTATAGATTATTTCCTGATGGATGAGTTAATTTCACTCTATCCAAGAACCCTCCCCAGGGTGGAGACCATAACCGATTCCAACAGAAATGAGCTAATCAAGGAAAGTGAGACCTTCCGAAAGAGATTAAGGGGAG
>JBFMAG010000105.1 GCA_040755895.1 Actinomycetota bacterium
ACATAGTTAAAATGCTTAAAGCCTATTTTAACATCTTCTCAAAGCGAGGGATGGATAACCCCTGGGAAGATCCCCACGCTCGATTTGGAGTGTTGATCATTGTGGGCACGATCCCCACAGCGATCATCGGATTTGCCTTTAGACCCATCCTTGAGTCCCTATTCAAATCGATCTTAATGGTTTCAAGCATGCTCATCGTCACCGGATGTATCCTGTGGTTGGGACAACGATCCAGAGGGGAAAATCGAGGGCTTCCGGAGATGAAGGTGCTCGATGCCCTATGGGTGGGTTTTGCTCAGGGGATCGCAATAATCCCCGGTATATCTCGTTCTGGTACGACCATCGTCACGGGCTTGAAGTGCGGTTTAAATAGAAAATTGGCGGCGAGGTTTTCCTTCTTGCTTTCCATCCCCGCCGTGGTAGCGGTGAGCATCTTCTACCTAATTAAAGCCACTCAGGTGGTCCCCTCACAATTACCGGTGATGCTTCTAGGAAGTTTGACGGCAGCAATTTCGGGATATATAGCCATAAAAATCGTCCTTAAAACCCTGGAGGAACGAAGATTTGGAATCTTTGCCTGGTACTGTTGGATCATTGGAATAATCGCCATTATCCTTTATTTTCTTTCGCATGTGCGGTCATAAATGCAAAGGTTTTATCAGGTCACGGTAAAAATTATAAATTTGCTTGGTCAAAGGGGAAGAAAACGATGAGAAACCAGAAAATCTCGAAAAAACACCTAGAAGAAATCCATGGAATTTCATTGATCGCTTTCGCCATCCTCCTTATGGTTTGCATCTTAACATCGGCCACGGGAATCACGGGAATTATAGGTCGCTACGTGGTTATTTCTCTGAAATACCTCGTTGGATCGGGAAGGTTCCTCATCCCAATATTCCTGGCCATATGGGGCGTACTCTTCCTTCTACATAGACCCAGGATTAATTTGGAATGGGTAGGATTGGGTCTCGCGCTTTGCTTTGTAAGCATCGTCTCCCTTGCACACCTAAGTACACCAGCTCTAAAGGAATTCGAACCAAAATTTCTGTTTTCCCATGGGGGATTCACGGGTGCCTGTCTTTCCTATGTTCTAAGAATCCTTGTGGGGACAATAAATGCCTATATCCTGCTCTCCGCTCTCCTGATTATCGGAACGGTCTTCTGCACTGGTATCTCCATATCCGATTTATTTTCAAGAGCCGCTGAGAGTTCAAAATTCGTATTATTTACGTTTAAAAAAGCGCTAAGGAAAGCTCGCCCGGAACGAGAACAGATAACGGTATACCCAGAGCCGGAGTTAAAGGAGGAGCCCAAAACGATACATAAGCCAGAGTTGGAAACACCTATCGTAATCAGGCAGGATGCCTTCATGAGAGAAACTACCCGGTTGAGAAAGTCGGAAGAACGATACATTTCATCCGAAATCTATCAGCTTCCGCCACTATCCCTTCTCAAGCGAACTCCTCCAACCAGAGGTCTTCTTTCGAAAAAGAACATAAAGGAGAGTATCCGCATCTTGGAAAGGACTTTACAGAATTTTGATGTTGATGCCACGGTAAATAAAGTCATCAAGGGTCCCACGGTCACCAGATTTGAGATTCAGCTCGCAACTGGAGTAAAAGTTAACCGCGTGTTAAGCTTAGCCGATGATATCGCGTTGGCTTTAGCCACAGCCGACGTGAGAATTTTAGCTCCAATTCCTGGAAAATCCGCCATCGGCATCGAGGTACCCAATCAATATCGCGAGCTAGTGACCCTGGGCGATGTTCTTTCAACCCCCGAAGCCAGAGAGGCGAAGGGGATACTCACCATAGGGGTAGGTAAAGATATCGCGGGGCAACCCGTATTGGCAGACCTCGGCGAAATGCCCCACCTACTCATCGCGGGAGCCACTGGGTCAGGCAAAAGTGTTTGCATAAATAGTCTCCTCACCTCCCTTCTTATGCGAGCTCGGCCCGATGAGGTTAAGATGATACTCATAGATCCAAAACGCATTGAACTTACATCGTTTAGGGACATACCTCACCTCATAACCCCCGTGGTCACTCACTCCAAGCAAGCGGCATCTGTTTTAACCTGGGCTGTAGAGGAGATGGAGGAAAGGTTCAAAACTCTAGCCGAAGTAGGGGCAAGGAACATTGACGGTTACAACGTGAGGGTCAAGGACACGGATAGGGAGCCAATGCCCTATATAGTGATCGTCATCGACGAACTGTCCGATTTGATGATGGTCTCTCCCGGAGAGGTAGAGGATGCCATCTGCCGCATCGCTCAGCTTGCCAGAGCCGTGGGAATTCACCTGGTGATTGCGACCCAGAGGCCATCGGTGGATATAATCACCGGTCTCATAAAAGCCAATATCACATCGCGGATCGCCTTTGCTGTATCCTCCCAGACGGACTCCCGGGTGATCATGGATATGGGAGGAGCGGAGAAACTCGTGGGCAAGGGAGATATGCTTTTCGTCACCGCGGGAAGCAAGCCCAGGCGAATCCAAGGATCCTTCGTAACTGAGCCGGAGATTGAAATGATTACCAACTTTATTAAAAAACAAGCGAAGCCTGAATATAAAACAGAGATACTGGAGGAGCACAGATCGAAGTTGGAATATGATTACGAAGATGGACTCCTGGATCAAGCCATGGAGCTCGTTGTGACCACTGGTCAAGCTTCCATATCCATGCTCCAAAGGCGCCTCCGCGTGGGTTATGCCCGAGCCGCTCGATTAATAGATATGCTCGAGGAAAGAGGTATTGTAGGAGGTTATGAAGGTAGCAAACCGAGAGCGGTGCTCATAACCCTTGAAGAACTCGAGCGGATTAAAAGAGCAAAAGAGCAATAACTTGACTCTTGTCGCTCAACCAATCTCAACCTACAACCTAGATGTATTAATCGCAGACATTGGTTACTCTCCTACATGGTTCACCATCCACGGTTCACAGTAATGTATATCAAAATTAAGCTCATATTCTTGTGGGACGGGTATCCTGGAGAGTGCATCTGCGAGTAGGCTCGCAGCAGCTTGCACTCGGAAGGATGTCTCGAACAATGTAAGTGTTACCATGTGCGTAAACATTACACCCTACAACACTTAACTATTTTCTCCTTAACCTTCCAAGGAAAATTTCTTTGTGATAATTTAAAGTTGAAATGTTATTGGATCGGAAAGGGTGGAAGCCGTGGGCTCTATCGGTGAGGTAATCTCAGAAGCCCGCAGGAAGCAGGGCAAAACCATCAAGGATATGGAGAGAGCAACAAAAATTAGAAGCAGATACCTGGAGGCCATGGAGAATGACAAATTTGATATCCTGCCGGGTAACGTGTATACAAAAGGATTCATTCGAAGTTATGCCACCTGTCTGGGACTCGACCCCATCCCCCTAATCGAACAATATAAGCGAGAGTATGAGGAGCCACCGCCAAAATATGAGGCAAAGACTCCACCCATCATCCCACCCCCGACCAGACATTCTAAAAGGATTGCCCTTGTCACCACCTTGGTCTTGATATTCTTACTAACCATAGGCTTTTTTGGTTGGAGTAGTCTGAAAAGAAAGCCCTTACCTCGTAAAGAAAAAATCCCACCTACGGTTGAGGTGGAAAATAAGGAGGAAAAGACCAAATCAAAGAAAAGCAAAGTTACAACTCCAATACCTCCTTCTCCTCAACCTCCAAAGGAACTTACCATCAAGGTAAGGGTCACGGATGAGAAGGGTTGCTGGCTTAGGATTGTCGTGGACGGAGTGAAAGTTTATGAGGGGACACTCAAAAAAGGCGAGGTTATGAAGTGGAAGGGCAAAGATTCAATCTTCGTTCGAGCCGGCAACGCCAGTGGAGTGGAAATTGAAAAAAATGGCGTGCCAATTGGACCTTTGGGACAGAATCCCGGCATAGCAGAGAGGATCTTCACCGTTCACCAATGACTACCATGGGAGGTTTGACCTCGAGTTTTTACTCGCTCTTTTCCTCTCCTTTTTAAAAAGAGTAGGATCGGCCATTCTTAAGCTCAAAACCCTTAAAATATGTGACTGTGCGCTTCATTTCGGATGTTTCTTCTTCGCCCAGGCCATTCAATTTATTTATCGGTCAACTCGGGTATCGCTTTAGAAATTGCGATGTTTTTGGCCAAGATGTGGTATTTTATTTTAAGTTCAGCGAGTATTAAGATTAAAGGAAATACCCGCTTTAGTAATCATTGGGATCGCTTCAATTTTTGAAATGGAGATGGCACAAGAAAATCTAAAGAAAAAGATCTTGCAAATCGATAAAAAGGGTTATAAAGCTTACAGGATCCTTGCGGGGGTTTACTCCTTTCCAAAATTTAAGCTGTTCATCGACCACGTTCAGGGAGATCCCTTCGCTGCTCCCTCGAAGATAAGGATCCGTGCAGGTCAAGATTTAGCTAAATTTCCACTAGAATATTTTAAAAATGAAGCCAGAAAAACAGCCTTTGAAGATTTCATTGCACGGGGAATAGCCTTGGCAATCTCCCACCACGTTAAGGGAAATAGAGGAACGGGCAAAAGCGGACTTATAGAGATTCAGAAGTGTGGACAGGAGGTACTAAAAAGAACGTCCGTGCTAGCTACCACCGAGTACATTGAGGCCAGGCTTTCAATCGGACTTCCCGCACGAGGAAGGACCATCCTTGGAAAGGAGGCTCTTGAAATGTCCTTCGGGGAGCTTCCCAAAGTGGTTGAGGATTCTCTGTTTTTCGCGAGATACGATCCAGATGCCCTTAAGAACCACGTGGATCTCTACGAAGACCAGGAGTTCCTGCGAAAGAAGCTTGCTGATCGAAGGCTAGTGGCTTTTGTGGCCGATGGCTCCATTCTTCCAAGGGAGTCGGGGATAAGTGACAAACCAATGTCCATAAGAGAAGCGGTACCATTCCATTCACCATCTTCTTTAAGGGTCATCATTTCCTTGCCTCATCGAGGGAAGAGGAGTGGGATGGGGATACCAGAGGGGGTAACTCTCATCGTAGGTGGTGGTTACCATGGAAAAACCACTTTACTTAAGGCCATAGAAAAGGGAGTCTATAATCATATACCAGGAGATGGAAGGGAACTGGTGATAACGAGGGGCGATGCTGTAAAGATCAGAGCCGAGGATGGCCGGAGGATCGAAAAGGTAAATATCAGCCCCTTCATTCAAAATCTTCCCATGGGAAAAAGTACTTCCGCTTTTTGTACCGATGATGCCAGCGGAAGTACCAGTCAAGCTGCAAACATCATGGAGGCTCTGGAGACTGGAACCCGTCTTCTTCTCATAGACGAAGATACCTCCGCAACCAACTTCATGATTCGCGATGAAAGAATGCAGTCGCTCGTGGCCAAAGAGAAGGAACCCATCACCCCATTCATCGACAAGGCGAGACTCCTTTACCATGACCTGGGGATCTCCAGCATCATCGTCATAGGAGGATCTGGAGACTACTTCGATGTCGCTAACACCGTGATCATGATGGACGAGTACAGACCCAGGGATGTAACCCAAAGGGCCAAAGAGATCGCCCGCACCTGGGCAGCCCAGCGAATCTGTGAGGGTGGAACTTCCTTTGGAGAAGTAACCCCCCGCATCCCTTTGAAGACCAGCTTCCAACCCAAAGCTGGCAAAAAAATCAAGGTGAAAGGAGAGGGAAAGAATCTCATTCGCTTTGGTCGACGGAGTATAGATTTAAGCTGCGTGGAGCAGTTGGTGGACGGGTATCAAACCGATGCCATTGCGCAAATTCTTCTGTATATCAGCCAAAATTACATCGATGATAGGCGAACACTGAAAGAGATAATCCAAGTAATCCTACGAGACATAAGCGAAAAAGGGCTGGATATTCTATCCGCCTTCAAAGGTCACCCCGGTGAGTTCGCTCTTCCGAGAGGTTACGAAATAGCAGCAGCCATAAACAGGATGCGTACTCTCAAAGTTAGGGTTAAGACCGAAAAAAATTAAAGTTCTCCGGCTTCAAAGGAGAACAGCGCTAAGTTTGACTTAATGTGGACTTTTATGGCGCTAAAAAGCTAAAATAAGGTGAGTTGAATATTTTTGATGCTTCGAGGATAAATAACCTTCGAGGATAAATAACAAGTGTGAGAGGAGAACAAATGAAACGATTTGAACTACCCCCAGAAAAGCTAAGAAGTTATTGGGATCCAAATCAATTTCCTTTCCAAACCACCGAGGAAATAACCCCATTTGAGGAGACGATCGGTCAAGAAAGGGCAGTTAATGCTCTCGAGTTCGGCATCAATATAAGGAGCCCTGGTTTCAACGTCTATGTAGCCGGTCTTGCGGGAACGGGAAAGGAGTTCACCGTCAAATCCTACCTCCAAAAAATAGCACAAGAGCAAAGGGTACCCTCCGATTGGTGTTACGTATATAATTTTGCGGAACCCCATAAACCCGTGGCCATCGAATTGCCACCGGGGATGGGTCGCACTTTCGCCAAGGACATGGATGAGCTAATCGAGGATTGCAAAACCGAGATATCTAAAGCCTTTGAAAGCGAGGAATATAGGAGGCGCAAGGATGAAATCGTAGGTGAATTTGAATCAAGGAGAGATGCCCTTCTCTCGGAAATGCAAAAAGAAGCGGAAAAACTCAGTTTTAGTGTTAAGCTCACAGCCACTGGGATTCTGACCATCCCCGTACTCAATGGAAAACCCTTGAAGGAAGAGGAATATGAAAAGCTCAGTGAAGAAACGCGCCGAGAAATCGATCAGAAGAGTAAAAAATTAAAGGACGATTTAAATCAAGCGGCAAGAAGGATCAAGGAATTGGAGAAGGAAGCAAGGGAGAAGGTGACAAAGCTCGACAGGCAAGTAGCCCTCTTCGCCTTGGGACATCTCCTAGACGCTCTTAAAGAAAGATATAGAGAATATTCAAGGGTAATTGAGTATCTCGATGCCGTCCAACAAGATATCGTAGAGCATTTGGAAGACTTCAAAGGCGGGGAGAGAAAGCCGGTTATTAGCCTTCCCGGCATTGAATTGCTCCCAAGAGAACCAGCCTTTGAGAGATACAGGGTAAATGTATTGATAAACAATGCGGATACTAAAGGTGCACCCGTTATATTTGAACCAAGTCCCACATACTATAACCTCTTCGGAAGGATTGAATACCAGGTCCAACTCGGTGGGGCACTGGTTACAGACTTCACCAAGATTAGTGGGGGAGCCATCCATCGAGCCAACGGTGGCTATCTGGTTATCAGAGCTTTGGATGTGCTCACGAGCTTCATGGCCTGGGATGCTCTGAAAAGAACCTTGAGGAGTAGACAAGCCATTATAGAAAATATTGGGGAACAATTCAGATTGATCCCAGCTCCGACTCTCAAACCCGAACCCATACCCATTGACGTAAAGGTCGTGATGATCGGACATCCACTCCTCTATTATCTCCTCTACCAATTCGATGAGGATTTTAGGAAGCTCTTTAAGGTTAAAGCGGATTTCGATTTGGAAATGGACCGAACCCCTGAAAATGTGGAGAAATACGCCACCCTCATAAGTCGTTACTGTCACAAGTGGGGATTTCACCACTTCGACCGCTCCGCCGTTGCCAAGGTGGTTGAATATGGATCGCGCCTCGTGGAAGACCAGGAGAAACTGTCAACTCGTTTTATGGACGTGGTCGACATCATCGCCGAGGCCAACTTTTGGGCTGAAAGAGATGGTGATGGATATGTAAGATCGGAGCATGTGGAGAAAGCCATTAGAGAAAAGATTTACCGCTCGAGGATGATAGAGGAGAAAATTCAGGAACTCATCGAAGAGGGGACGATTCTCATAGACACCACTGGAGAAACCATTGGTCAGGTGAATGGGATTTCCCTCGTCAATCTGGGCGATTATGCTTTCGGGAAGCCCACGAGGATCACCGCAAGGACTTATATGGGGAAGGCTGGGGTCGTGAATATTGAAAGAGAAGCTGAGATGAGTGGCCGCATCCACAGCAAAGCGGTGATGATCCTCACCGGTTACCTGGGAGAAAGATATGCAACAGATAAGCCCCTGTCGGTATCGGCATCCGTATGTTTTGAGCAATTATACGAGGAAATCGAAGGAGACAGTGCCTCCAGCGCCGAGCTTTACGCCATTCTCTCAAGCCTTTCCGGTATCCCATTAAAGCAGGGAATTGCCGTGACGGGCTCCGTGAACCAGAGGGGAGAAATTCAACCCGTGGGTGGGATAAATGAGAAAATTGAGGGCTTCTTCCATAGTTGCAAGGCCAAGGGGTTAACTGGAGATCAAGGGGTCATCGTCCCTCATCAGAATGTCAAAAACCTCATGCTCCAAGAAGATATCATCGAGGCGGTGCGCAAGGGTAAATTTCACATTTATGCGGTGAAAACCGTTGACGAAGGAATCGAGATTCTAACCGGATTCGAAGCGGGGGCAAGACGTCCGGATGGAATGTATCCGAAGGGAACCGTAAACCACGCGGTGGATAAGAGACTGCGCGAACTGGCGGAAAAGCTTAAAGGATACGAAGAGGAAAAACCCAAGCGAAGGAAGTAAAAGACTCCTTGAAGAAGAGATCAACGATACTAAATCCGCTCGGAGAGCCATCAAATTCCTAAATCGTGAACCTCTTTTCCATTTAATTGTACTTTGCAAAATTGAAGTTGCACAGCTAAAGTTCACCTTTAAATGAAAAATTCAAAGTGAAAAATGATTGCAGATGCAGTATTTATGGAGATAAAACAGTTATCTAGGAAAGTTGCCGAACTAAAGTCCATTTAAAAGATAAGGAGGTATTGTGATGAGGATAGGCGTTATGGCCGATAGCCATGAAAATATGCCCATGATCGCCAAGGCAGTCGACTTATTCAATGGAAGTAAGGTGGATATCGTGCTTCACGCTGGAGACTTTATTTCACCCATAACTCCCAGGGAATTTAAAAATTTGAGACCAAAACTCATAGGAGTTTTTGGCAACAACGATGGAGATAAATTACTCCTTCAAGAAAAATTTGAAGGTATAGGAGAGATATATGAGGACTATCACGAGATTGAATTAAGCGGCAAAAGAATCGTCTTGATGCATCAACCAAAATTCTTGCCCAGTCTGATGGCTGGGGGAAAATACGATGTAATCATCTATGGTCATACCCATAAGGTCGATGTGCGAGAGGGGGAGCCTTTGGTGGTCAACCCAGGAGAATGCGGTGGATGGCTTACGGGTAAATCCACCGTGGGTATCGTAGATTTGGAGACGATGCGGGCAAAGATTTTTGAGCTGTAAGGAGCTTGATGGGAACTTGAGAAAAGGTATAATGTAAGCCATAAAAAATTCACAACCGAGGATAAGATGAATCTGGCGAATAAAATCACCGTTACAAGGATATTACTCATCCCCCTCTTCATGATCTTCCTCCTCTCTCAAAGGATACAACCCTTCGGATCCTATATTGCTGCGGTTATCTTTACCATCGCTGCCTTCAGCGATACGGTGGATGGTTACGTAGCTCGCTTTCAGAAGAGAGTCACCGTCTTCGGGCAAATTCTGGATCCCCTCGCCGACAAACTTTTAATCTCCGCGGCTTTAATCGCCCTGGTGGAGTTAGCGCGATTATCAGCCTGGATAGCATTGGTGAT
The DNA here is from genome assembly GCA_040755895.1 of Actinomycetota bacterium. Lineage (NCBI taxonomy): Bacteria > Bacillati > Actinomycetota > Actinomycetota bacterium. Next base: position 9,600 of record JBFMAG010000105.1, read on the forward strand.
CATCGCTCGGGAATTTGCCGTCTCGGGCCTCAGGCTCATGGCTGTAGCCGAAAATAAAATCATAGCCCCGAGTTCGCTGGGGAAATTAAAAACTCTTTCTCAAATCATCGCCGTCATCGCAATCATTCTCAACCTCCCGATCTTTATAGCCGGCAAGTCTCTGGGGTGGGTACTTATGGCCATCGCCGTTGTTTTCACCATCATCTCAGGAATGGAGTATTTCATAAAAGCCAAGGGTATCTTAGAAATTTCGTTTCTATCAAATTCACCTCTTGGGAAGTAAGGCAAATGGATTGCAGAATCATCGCCGTGGGAACGGAACTCGTTCTTGGACTGACTACCGATATTAACTCACCTTACATCGCTCGATTCCTTGCAGAGAACGGGGTTTCTTCTCAACAACATCAGGTGGTTCCCGATGATGTGGACGAAATCGCCCATGCCATCCTGGACGGACTTCAACATTCCGATGCTCTCATCATAACCGGCGGGTTAGGGCCCACATTTGATGATGTTACTCGAGAGGCTCTATCGAAGGCCGCAAAAAGAGAGCTCGTATTCGATCCCAAGCTCGCCGAAATCTTAAAGGAAAGATTCCCACACCATAAACCCATGCCCGAGTTTATTCTGCGTCAGGCATATCTTCCAGAGGGAGCCATTCCCATAAATCCAACTCTGGGAACGGCACCCGGGATCGTTCTGGAAATTGAAGATAAGATCATCTTCGCTTTGCCCGGCGTGCTCGATGAAATGAAAGTCATGTTGAAGGACAAGGTCATCCCACTCCTAAGAAAAAGGGTTCGTGAAAAGGCGATCCTTATTAAGGTCATAAAGACCTGTGGTATTAGCGAAGCGTCGTTGCAAGAGAGGTTAGAAGATATCATTGCCAGGTATGAAAATTTAAACATCAGGATATTAGTCCATCTCGAAGAAGTTCACATCTTGCTCATGGCTGAGGGAGATATAAGAGCCGTGGAAGAATTGATCTCCAATGTCAAAGATGAAATAACCCATCGACTTGGGAAATTGGTTTATGGTTTCGATGAAGATACCTTGGAAAAAGTCGTGGGCAAACTTTTGCGGAAACATGAGCTCAAGTTGGCCGTCGCCGAGTCCTGTACCGGAGGGTTACTTTCCGATCGATTCACCAACATTCCAGGGAGTTCCGATTACTTTTGGGCAGGAATAATACCTTATAGCACCGAAATGAAAAGAGAGTTAATAAGAGTCCCAAGCCAGGTTCTCCTGGAACACGGTACGGTGAGTTCATTCACTGCGCAGGCAATGGCGGATGGTGCTCGTTTGATTGCAGAAGCTAACATTGGATTGGGAATCACAGGAATTGCTGGTCCCACAGGAGGTACTCCTGAAAAGCCCGTTGGTCTGACCTTTATAGCCTTGTCCACAAAAACAACTCGCTTTTGTAAAAGATTCATATTTACTGGCTCAAGAGAGGTAATTAAATTCAAGGCTTCACAACAAGCTCTGAATTTGCTTCGGCTCTTTCTCTTAGAGAGATTCGAAGAAGGTGAGGTATCATAGCGATGCTTAGATTATTCATTGCCGTTGAGCTCCCTCCAGATTTACAACGCAAACTATCGTCGGTTAAAAATGAGATGAAAAAGGTGAAGGACGCGAAATGGGTCGAACCTCAAAATCTCCATCTTACCTTAAAATTTCTGGGCAACTGTTCCGAGGAAAAAGTGTCTACGATCATCGAAAGCGTTGCCTCGTGTGTAAAAAATGCGAAGCCCTTTGCATTTAAGTTAAATGGGCTGGGCTGCTTCCCATCCAATAAAAGAGCCAGGGTCTTTTGGATTGGGATAAAAGAAGGGGAAGAAGATCTGATCAAGCTACAGCAATTTGTGGAGGAAGCCTTAAAACCTTTGGGATTTAAAAAAGAGGAAAGGGCATTCCATGCCCACGTCACTTTGGCTAGGCTAAGAAGACCTCAGGACATGCGCTTAGGTATAGCGAGCATTGAAACAGAGGAGTTTTCCACTCCATTTATACAAGTAAAGAGCATAACCCTCTTCCAAAGCCGGCTCACTCCCAGTGGACCCATATACAGTGAAATTGCAAAAATCCCCTTAAAGGGTTGATTACGAACAAATGTTCGTTTAAAATATCAGTCAGGAATCGAAAGTTAAGCTGGCTTGGTTAGAAAATCTTGACTCTTAACTGAAGGGTAAATGAATGGATGATTCGACCGAAGATCAGTTGACTGAATTACAATTGTGAAGGAGGGCAAAAATTGGATCGAGAAAAGGTTTTGGGTATCACCAGAGAACAGATCGAAAGGAAATATGGTAAGGGTTCAATAATGAGATTGGGAGAGCATCCGGCTCGAATGGACGTGGATGTAATCCCCACGGGTGCCCTTGCCCTGGATATCGCACTGGGAATTGGAGGTATCCCTAGGGGGAGGATAGTGGAAATATTCGGACCGGAGGCTTCTGGCAAGACCACCTTGGGTTTGCAAATCATAGCCGAGGCTCAGAAAAAAGGTGGATTGGCTGCCTTCATCGATGCCGAACACGCCCTAGATCCAACCTACGCTCAAAATTTAGGGGTGGACATCGATAACCTTTTCATCTCCCAACCAGATACGGGGGAACAAGCTCTGGAAATCGCAGAAATGCTCGTTCGAAGCGGAGCTTTAGATATAGTGGTTGTGGACTCCGTGGCCGCCCTCGTCCCTCGAGCTGAAATTGAGGGTGAGATGGGCGATGCCTACGTTGGTCTCCAAGCTCGGTTGATGTCCCAGGCTCTTCGAAAACTCGCAGGGTCCATAAGTAAATCCCACACCACAGCCATTTTCATTAACCAATTAAGGGAAAAGATAGGGGTACTCTTCGGCAACCCCGAGGTAACGCCCGGGGGGCGAGCTCTCAAATTTTATTCCTCGGTGAGGATCGATATCCGCAGGATCGATTCCATAAAACAGGGCACGGAGGTTATGGGCAACAGGGTCAAGGTCAAAGTCGTCAAGAATAAACTCGCACCCCCATTCAAGCAGGCGGAATTCGACATCCTTTATGGAAAAGGTATTTCTCACGAGGGAAGCATTTTAGATTTAGGGACCGAGAGTGGCATCGTCTTGAAGAGTGGGGCCTGGTATACCTACAATGGAGAGCGCTTGGGACAAGGGAGAGAAGGGGCAAAGCAATATCTACGAGAGCATCCTGAAATTGCTTCACAAATAGAGAAACAGATCAGGGAAAAATTAGGTCTCGTTGAAAGAAAGACCGAAAAGGACAAGGGAAATTAGAGAGATCATGCGTCAGGGGGATGGAACTAAAGCTTTAAACTATGCTCTGAAACTACTTGAATACAGGGCAAGGAGCACTTACGAGATAAAGGATCGCCTTCTTAGGAAGGGTTATGGGCAAGAAACCATCGATTTTGTAGTCGCGAAATTAAAAGATCTTGGGTTTTTGGATGATATTACCTTCACCAAGAATTTAATAAACGATAGAATCCACAATAAAAATTACGGCAAAAAAAGGATCCAAACTGAGCTTATCTCAAGGGGAATATGTGCTGAATTAATCGAAGAGGAATTGAACGAACTCTACAAGGAGGATGAGGTAAAAAGGGCCTCAAGCTTAGCCCAAAGAAGATTGCCCCGCTATTATGGTTTGGATTCCGTCGTCGCTTATCGACGTTTAAGCCAGTTTCTACTGCGCAGAGGTTTTTCCCACGCCACCGTGAGGGAAATCTGTACTGGACTCCTCAAATCTTTTCCAGCGAAACCTAGGACTTTTCCACCTTAGCTTCCATCTTCTTGATTCTCTCTTCAAGTCTTTGGATATCCTCTTTGGAAGCCAAACCCAGATCGGCGAGTACCTTATGAACCTCCTTGCGGATGCTCTTTTTTAGTTCCTGCCTCTCTTTTTCAGCCTTTTTCGCCAGCTCAGAAACTAACTTCTTGGCTTCTTCTCCCTTCACTTCTCCCGTTTCGCTTAACTTCTTCACCATCTCTTCCGCTTTCTCCTTGGTCAACCAGGCTATGCCCACTCCAAAATAAAAAATCTTCTTCAATAAATCCAGCATTCTAATCACCCCCAATTCC
>JBFMAG010000106.1 GCA_040755895.1 Actinomycetota bacterium
TTATTTTCCGCCTTCGGTGTTGCCAATATCTCCATTAAAGTAACTATCGAAGTTACTCCCTTTACCTTGCCTTCCTCGATAGCTCCAAGGATAGCCGAGGTGATCTTGAGGTATTTCTGATTCTCTTCAAAATGATAGATAAAAATAGCCGTATCTAAGCCGATCACTTCATCTTCCCCTTAAATCTTGGTGTTAACTTTCCCAGGTTTCCCTCTCTCCCTGAAGATATTCGTTGACATCCATGCCTTTCCAGAGCTCGCTATGTAGGCCCTTCATGTGCTCCACATAGCTCCTGGGCTTTGCTTTAAGGTAAATGACGCCCCGCTCCGCTACGAAAACGAGCTCGTCGCCCTTCTCTAAGCGCAAAGCTCTCCGTATTTCCTTTGGGATAACGATCTGATATTTGCTGCTTATCTTGACCGACTTTTCCATCTCCCTTTTCCTTTTACCTTCTGATTCTGATATTTTACTTTACTTATAATCACTATGTAAAGCGCTGAAGCGCAAAAGTTCATTACTCCCACAAATTTGTATAGAGTTCATCGAATCTCACATGTCATGTTTTAAATATTTCTAAAGGGGGTTGGACTTTGAGGTCCGCAAGTTTATTTAAAATAGTTTATTTTGGTGTCTGGGATCGGATACACTCAGATGTTTATAGGCGAGTTCGGTGGGAATTCTGCCGCGGGGTGTTCGCTGAAGGAATCCCAGTTGGAGAAGATAGGGTTCATAAACATCTTCGATGGTTTCGGGCTCCTCCCCAACGGCAACCGCCAGGGTATTTAGTCCGACGGGGGTCCCCCCAAATTTCTCAATGAGGGTAAGTAAAATTCTCTGATCCAGCTTGTCCAACCCTTTCTCATCCACTTCAAAGAAAGCCAACGCCTCACAGGCTATCCCCTTTGCAACCTTTCCATCGCTTTTGACCTCGGCATAGTCCCGAACCCTCTTCAAGAGCCGGTTCGCCACACGAGGGGTTCCCCTGGAACGGCGGGCTATTTCCTGAGCTCCTTTGGTATCAATATCGACTTGGAGGATGGATGCCGAACGTCTAACTATGGCGTAGAGTTCATCCTCAGTGTAATATTCGAGTCTACAATTCACACCGAATCTGTCTCTAAGTGTGGAAGTAATAAGTCCAGTTCGGGTGGTCGCCCCAACCAGCGTGAAGGGCGGGATGTCCAACCTCAAAGATCTTGCTCCGGCGCCCTTTCCAACGACGATGTCAATTTTGAAATCCTCCATCGCTGGGTATAAAATCTCCTCCACCGTCCGACTCAATCGATGGATCTCATCGATGAACAATACATCTTGGGGTTGGAGATTGGTGAGGATTGCTGCCAAATCCCCCGCTCTCTCCAGTGCTGGTCCCGAGGTCACCTTTATGCTTACACCCAACTCATTCGCAATGATGCCAGCTAAAGTGGTCTTACCTAGTCCGGGTGGACCTGACAAAAGTACGTGGTCTAAAGCCTCCCCTCGGGCTTTAGCCGCTGAAATAAAAATTTGAAGATTTTCTTTTACCCTCGTTTGTCCTATAAATTCCTCCATCCATCTGGGGCGAAGGGTCTTATCGTATTCGATGTCCTCGGATGTTAGCTTGGCAGATACGATCCTTTCTTCCATAACTATCCTTCCCCCAACACTTTAATTTAAAATGCAAAGATCAAAAATTGAATTTTACTTCATTTTGCATCTTGATTTTTAAATTTGGAAGTACTATTTGCTTGATGCCAAATTTTTCAGGGCGTACTTCAAAAGCTCCTCGGTGGAGATTTCTTCCTTGTCATAGGGAAAACCTTCCAGAGCGTTCTTTGCCTCCGCTGCAGAGTAGCCCAAAGCCATTAAAGCCTTCCTCGCCTGGGCATAGGTAGAGCTCCTACCCCTTTCCTTGGAAAGGGTGGCAACCTCCGGCAGAGATAGTCTCTCCTTCAACTCCAAAATTAGCCTTTGGGCACTCTTCTTTCCTATGCCGGGAATGGCACTGATGAGTTCCACATCCTCTCGTACGATGGCTTCCTTTAAAGAATTAACGGAAAATGCAGAGAGAATAGCCAATGCAACTTTTGGGCCAACGCCGGTAACCGACAATAGATACTCAAAAAGCTCCCTCTCACAGGGAGTAGAAAAACCATAAAGTTGCAAAGCATCGTCCCTTACGTGGAGATAGGTATATAAACTGGTAGTTTCCCCAATTGCGGGTACTTTGGAGAGAGAATTAGTGGATAGAAAAAGCTCATAGCCAATCCCATTGACATCCAAAACAACACACCTGTCCGTCTTTTCCTGCACTTTTCCTCTTAAAAATGCTATCAAAAGTACTTCCCCTTCTACAATAGTTAGCCTGTTTGCTCGTTGGCCTGTTGGCTAGTTGGCTGTTTCGTCTTCATCTCTCGTTCGACGTCCGTCCTTCAACGTTCGTCCGTATCCTCTCTCCCATCCTCTTGCAGTGGGCATGACATATGGCCAGAGCTAAAGCATCCGCCGCGTCGTCCGGTTTGGGAGTTTCGGCAAGACCGAGGATGGTCTTGACCATGTACTGAATTTGCTCCTTGCGAGCCCTACCATATCCCGCCACGGCTTGCTTTATCTGAAGGGGAGTATACTCGAATGTCCTTAAATTATAATTTGCCGCGGCCAGAAGGGCTATTCCGCGAACCTGTCCCACAGCCATCGCGGTTTGAGCATTCTTGCTGAAAAAGAGCTGCTCCAAGACGAGCTCATCGGGCTGATTTTCCTCTATTATCTCCACCAACCTCGCATAGATTTCTCGAAGTCTTTGATGGGTGGGAAGACCAACTTTAGTCCTGATACAACCATAACGCCTCAGTTTGAATTCATCCCATCGGTAATCGACGATACCATAACCGGTACAGGCAGTCCCTGGGTCAATTCCCAAAATAATCATGAAAGTCCTCTAATAAAAATCGAACATTTGTTTTATAATATAACACAAAAAAGCCACCCTGTGTCAATGAAATTCAGCCTTAGGATTTTTGAACTTTGGGTGGCTTACTTTACCCCTATGGTGAGTTCCTCCAGTATCTCATCGGGAATATCGAAGTTTGCGTATATTTCCTGTACATCGTCGTGCTCCTCCAGAGCATCCATCAACCTCAACACCCTCTTCGCTTCCTCCTTATGGAGTTTGACGGTGCTCTTCGGGAGCATAGTTATCTCCGCCGAATCCGGTGTTATCCCATGCTCTTCCAAGGTTTTGCGCATGCTCATGAGATCGGTTGGGGAGGTAATGATCTCATAGTGATCATTCTGCGCCCTCATGTCTTCGGCACCGGCTTCTATAGCAATGGTTAAAAGCTCATCTTCATCTATCCCCTCTTCTTTGTTTATCAGGATATGACCTTTTTTATCGAACATCCAGCTTACACAACCCGTTGCTCCCAAATTCCCCTGGTGTCTTGAGAAGATGCTTCGTATATCCGCGGCGGCTCTATTCCTGTTATCCGTCAAAACATGAACTATGATGGCTACTCCATTGGGACCATATCCCTCGTAAATGATGTGTTCGAACCTAGCTTCTCCCAACTCCCCCGTACCTCTTTTGATCGCTCGCTCGATATTTTCGTGAGGCATGTTGTAGTCCCTAGCTTTTTGGATGGCGGTCGCCAAAGCGGGATTTAAATCGGGATTTCCTCCCCCCTCTTTTGCAGCAACCATAATCGCTCTTGAGAGCCTGCTGAATATTCGTCCCCGCTTGGCATCTTCTCTGCCCTTCTTGTGTTTTATCTGCGCCCATTTCGAATGTCCAGACATCTAAAACACCTCATCTTGAGTCAACCCGCAAAAATTCTCCTCGATTTAATCCCTACTTTACAAATTTTTCTATAAAATATTCATGAATCCTGCAATCGCCCGTAAGTTCGGGATGGAAAGCAGAAACCAGTAATCCATTCTGTCTTGCCATTATAATTTTACCATCAAATTTCGCCATAACGGTGACCCCAGACCCCACCGATTCGATCCAGGGAGCGCGGATAAAAACGCCTTTGAAAGGTCGAGAACCGAGCTCAGGGATATCCAAATTGGCTTCGAAACTCTCCCTTTGCCTTCCGAAGGCATTGCGCTTGACCTCGATATCCATGAGTTTAAGCAGCGGTTGAGTTCCCTCGGTTATCTTCTTGGCCAGGAGGATTAAACCTGCACAGGTGCCGTAGACGGGAAGACCATCGGCATGAAACTTACGTATGGTCTCCACAAAGTTATATTTTTCCATGAGTTTGCCTATGGTGGTACTTTCTCCTCCGGGGATAATGAGGGCATCTATAAGCGAAAGCTCGTGAGGTCTCTTTATGGAAATCCCCCGAGCTTTGCATCGCTCAATCATTTGAACATGCTCTCTAACAGCTCCCTGGAGAGCGAGTACTCCTATATTCACTACCATCCTCTAAACTGGAGTAGATTCTCCTCACCGATTTGCGAGATCTCAAGACCCGCCATCGCCTTGCCCAGTTTCCTCGAGACCCTGGCAAGAACCTCAGGATCGTTATAGTGAGTGGTTGCTTCAACGATGGCTCGAGCCATCACAGCAGGATTCTCGGATTTAAATATTCCCGAACCCACGAAGACTCCATCCGCACCGAGTTGCATCATCAAAGCGGCATCCGCTGGGGTTGCAATTCCACCAGCGGCGAAATTGACCACGGGAAGTTTGCCACTCTTGGCAACCTTGCAAATGAGTTCATAGGGAGCCTGCAATTCCTTCGCCGCCGTCATGAGCTCGTCCTCGCTAAGACCCTTTAGGCGGCGAATTTCCCCCATTATGAGACGCATGTGGCGAACGGCCTCCACCACATTGCCCGTTCCGGCTTCCCCCTTGGTCCTTATCATCGCAGCGCCCTCTCCAATGCGCCTTAAAGCCTCTCCAAGATTCCTCGCCCCGCAGACGAAGGGAACTTTGAAATCCCACTTATTTACGTGATGCTCTTCGTCCGCCGGAGTTAGTACCTCGCTTTCATCGATAAAGTCCACTCCCAAAGATTCCAAGATCTGTGCCTCAACGAAGTGACCGATCCTCACCTTGGCCATCACCGGGATGGTTACCGCATTCATGATCTCCTCGATTATTGCTGGATCGGCCATCCGTGCCACTCCACCCGCAGCTCGGATATCCGCTGGAACGCGCTCCAAAGCCATGACCGCCACAGCACCAGCCCCTTCGGCGATCTTCGCCTGTTCAGCATCGGTAACATCCATAATTACTCCGCCCTTGAGCATCTCAGCGAGCCCGGTTTTAACTCTGTACGTTCCCTGCCTTACCATACAATTCCCTCCAAAACTCACGAGGTAATCAAATCATACTATATAAATCATACT
>JBFMAG010000107.1 GCA_040755895.1 Actinomycetota bacterium
CCCGCGGTTTTACCCGATGGCAGGAACGTTCTTTTGCTCAAAGTCCTCATGACTAATGCTTGTGAAAATGATTGTTTCTATTGTGCCAATAGGTGCAGCAGGGATTTTCCTCGGCTAAGCTTCAGACCCGAAGAGCTCGCCGAGCTGTTCATGAGCCTTTATCACAATCGAAGGGTACAAGGGTTATTTTTGAGTTCAGCAATTTCTAGGGGTTCAGCGGCTACGATGGAGAAGATGATAAAGACCGCTGAAATACTCCGTCTTAAGCACAAGTTTGGCGGTTACATTCACCTTAAAATCCTTCCCGGGGCAAGCTTTGATTATGTACAACGTGCTGTAGAGCTGGCGAGTAGAGTATCGGTGAACCTGGAAGCTCCGAGCAAGGGAAGGCTTTTGAAGATAACGAGTAGCAAGGATTTCGAGAATGACCTTCTCTTAAGAATGAAATGGGTCAAGTCCTTGACTTCTCAGGAAAATTTCTTGCCGGCGGGACAGACCACCCAGTTTGTTGTCGGAGCTGCCGATGAATCCGACCGAGAAATATTGGAAACCACGGATTACCTGTACCGCGAGGTCAATCTAACTCGTGCCTACTTTTCCGCTTTTCAGCCTTTGAAGGATACTCCTTTGGAGGAGCACCCTCCCACACCTCTGATGCGTGAACATCGACTTTACCAGGCGGATTTTCTCCTAAGACGTTATGGCTTTAAGTTCAACGAGATAGTCTTCGATGAACGGGGAAATCTACCCTTAGATATGGATCCAAAGATGGCCTGGGTGCTCAAACATCCTCGAGAGTTTCCGGTGGAGATAAATAAGGCGGATGGAAACACGCTTTTGAGAGTCCCCGGAATTGGACCCAAGTCGGCGGCGAGGATCATTAAAGCGAGGGCGAAAAACAAATTCTATACCTTAGATGAGCTAAAGGAAGTCGGTGTGGTCGTAAAGCGTGCCGCTCCCTTCATACTCATCGACGGAAGACCACAGGGGGAATCGACCCAACTTCCATTAAAAACCCTTCCCTTGTGTTCTGATATCTAAACGATGAAGATCCAAATTTAATGAAGCTCTCAAGTTTCCTCATCGATTTAGCCTCATTGATTCCTGCAGCGGGATTAAATTCGCACAGCGTGTAAGTCCCACTGTCCCGCAAAAACGGAATTTCACAGTTAACTCTCTGTTAATTAATTGAAGCTTTGCTTTAAAATGTAATTTATCGAACTTTTTTGCTTCTTACTACCTGGTCCGAGGGCTAACGATAAAGGAGGTTTTGAAATGTTAAATAAAATTCAGATTGAGTATGTCAAGTTTAACATTGCTATTGGCGGTTTTTTTACTCTGCTTATCCCCTCAGCGGTCTTTGCTTACGAGCGGAGCGAGGATATCGTCAACTTCGGTGGAAGCGTTGAGGTTCCCTTGGGAAAGATCGTCGAGGGGAGCGTGGTTGCCTTCGGTGGGCGGGGGGCAAAGGTTTAAGATGTAATTTGGGTCGAATTTTGAGTTATCTCTGGCATAATGGGTTTGTTTGAGGGTGATAAGAGATTAAGGGAGGGTTGCAAATGAAAATCCGGAATTACCGTGAGGTGGAAGCCGAAACCATCGAAGGATTACCGGGTGTCACCATACGCTGGGTGATCGGAGAAGTGGATGGAGCCCCCAACTTCGCCATGCGGATATTCGAAGTCGAACCGGGGAAATCCACCCCTTTTCACACACATGATTGGGAACACGAAATTTTCATCTTGTCTGGTCGAGGTGTTGTCCAGATGGAGGAAGAAGAGAAGCCAATAAATGAGGAAGATGCAATCTATATTCCTCCAGGTGAAAAACATGCCCTTATCAATAGAGGAGATTCTTTGCTTCGCTTCATTTGTCTCGTGCCCATCGAGAAATAAACCTTTTCTATATCCTCTTTGGCCTTGGTGCAATGGGATTGGCAGCGAGAAGGATGTATTCCGAAGCCAGGGAGCAAGGTGTGCTTTGATGAGAGAAAGATGAAGGAAATCCATACGGGAATTGCGGAGACTGAAGAATTAAATGTCACGAGTTTACTTTAAAAAGACGGATAACAGGAGAGAATTTGTTCTGAAAACCCTTCAGCTTTTCGAGAAGCAGCTTGAAGATCGCAATTCTTTCCTGATCAAACCGAACATCGTCTCTTACGAGGAATATCCCACCACTACCCATCCAGAAGTTCTTGATGCTGTGCTCACATTTCTCTCCGGTCGTGACATGGTAGTCGCTGATGGTCCAGCTCCGGATGCAGGTAATTCTCAGAGAGTCGTAGAGCAATCGCCCTTGAAGAAAGTTTGTGACTCTCACGGCGTTCCCCTCATTAATTTGTATACCACCAACACCAGGAAGTTTGTAACCCCAAGAGGATATAGATTTAAAATCTTTGCCCTTCCACTGGAAAGAGACTTCGTCATCTCCCTCCCAGTTCTTAAAGTACACTCTGGCTGCCAGATGACCGGGGCTCTCAAGAATCAATTTGGATATTTGACAAGGCGTGAGCGATTTCTCATGCACCTCGATTTCAAAGATATTAATCGAGGAATCGCCGAGATAAATGCGGTCGCCAAGCCAGGGTTATTCATCGTGGATGCCGTACAAACCTTAATCGATGCCCAGGAGCTAAGACACGGAGGGAGACTCAGGGATTTGGGATACATGCTCGTGGGCACCGATCCGGTGAGTCTGGATTCCTTTGGCCTCAAACTCCTCCAGCAGGTCGAACCGAAACTAAGGGATAAATCACCCGAGGGTATTCCACATATAAAATATGCTTCCCAATACAACATAGGGGAATTGGAGTTTGAAGCGATGGAAATCTGATGGTGTTATATTACAACGCGGAGGGTACGTGTCCTATTACGCTGATCTTAAAGGAAGGGCAAAGCTCGCTTATTACAGGAATCGTGAGAAGATATGGGCTTTGTATCCTAAACTTTCTGAAAGAATCGAAGAATATTACCATGAGCTCATCATAAATGAGGGTCGGGCTGCTGGGATAGATGAGTCAAGCCGAGTGCTATTGATCGGCGCTGGCGCTACCCCATATACCGCGGTAACCTTGGCGAGGGAGTTCGGCTGTCACGTGACCGGCATCGATAAGGATTTAATCGCCGTCTTGTTGGCTCGTTTATATCTTCGCAGGAAAGCTCCTCAATTGGATATAAAGATGAGATACGGCAATGGACTAAGCTTCAAGGTCGATGATTTTGATGTCATCGTGATCGTTCTACATGCTAAACCAAAGGAGCGCATACTTAGGGCTATCTCAGAATCATCAACCCGTAATCTAACGGTTATTTTGAGGAATCCCAGGGGCAAATATGTGCATATGTACGAGGAGATGAAGACGAGCCTTTCGGATATAAAATTTATCCTGCGGACAACACTCAAGCACCCTGAACCATACCGGTTCAACACCTTAATTCTCGAGAAATATGGCTCACAAATTTATCGATGATTTTAAAGGACTTGGAATATTGGCATCGAAAACCGCATTGAGAATACTTTTGTAGACTGGATGGAGATGGAAAATGGGGGTGAGAACGATGAGGGTTTTATTGATCCAACCGAATCAAGGCAACCACATTGGTTTTAGGTATGTAGCCTTAACCGAACCCTTGGGTTTAGAAACGATCGCGGCTTGCCTACCTCATCATGATGTGAGGATCTTGGACATGCGGTTGGAGAAGGGTTTGATTGAGCATCTCCGGGATTTCCAACCTCAGGCGGTTGGGATCACCGTTTCCTTCAGTACAGATGTTTATAATGCTTTAGAAATCCTGCGAGCGATCAAAGAATATGATTCCAAAATTTATACCTTTGTGGGTGGGCACCATGCTTCATTGAATCCCCCGGACTTTTTAAGGGGTTGCGTCGATGCCGTGGTCATTGGAGAGGGAGAGGAGACCACTCCCGAATTATTGGATCTCTGGGAAAAGGGGGGCGATATAAACAAGGTTAGAGGGATAGCTTATCTCGAGAATGGAAACTTAAAATTCACGCCTTCCCGTGAATTGATAAGAGATCTCAATGTCACCCCAATTCCTTCGAGGGAATTGACTAAAAAACATCGTAGCAGGTATTTTTATAAAGCTAGCAGACCCATATCCTCGGTTGAGACTGCACGGGGCTGCCCTTTCCGGTGTAAATTTTGCTCGGTGTGGCAGTTTTATAAGAGAAAGTACAGAGCCCGTAGCCCAGAGCGGGTTTTGAGGGAGATAGAGAGTATCTCCACTAAGAACATTTTATTCACGGATGATAATTTCCTGCAAAGTACATCTCGAGCAAATCGCATTTATGAGCTAATAAAAGAGGTTGGACTCAAGAAACGCTATGCTTTCCAGGCTCGAACCGACACCATAGCTTCCCATCCGGAGATAATTAAGAAGTGGAAAACGATAGGGCTCGATTGGGTCTTAATAGGTTTCGAAAGCATATGGGATGAGGAGCTCCAGGAGTTCAATAAGGATAATACCATGGCGGCGAATGAGAAAGCCGTGGGGATTTTACAGGAGAACAAAGTGGGGATACAGGCTGCCTTCATCGTTAACCCACTTTATGGTCGAAAAGAATTCCAGATGCTCATCAAATATGTCAAGAAGATGAAGCTCTATGCGGGTGCCCAATTCACAATCTTGACTCCTTTG
>JBFMAG010000108.1 GCA_040755895.1 Actinomycetota bacterium
TAAGGAAGCCAACTTGGAATACATTGAATGTTGCCGGGAGGCTGGCGAACCAGTTCCTGAGGAAGATGAGGTAGCTATAGAAAAAGTAACCATTTAACATTTTCTTTTCAACGAAAATCCTTACACTTTTAGGCACAATCGAGTTAGACAAAATATCCCACTTGACTGCGATCGTTTGAAAAATAAAAAGCGATAAAGCTTTCAGCTAAGCTAGGATTATTTATTAATCTTGCCAAGAATTGAATTAAACAGGGTGAAGAGTTTGAAACGATTTTCAGTCCCCGTTTTCCGGTAGATTTTTCTTAAGTGGAACTTTACCGTGGATGGAGAGATGAAAAGCTTCTGAGCAATTTCCCGATTGGAATAACCTTGCAATAAGCATTTCAAAACCTCTAATTCCTTTGCAGTGAATTGAAATTTACTGCAAATGGTGTGATCTTCGATCATTCCCCCAAATTTTGGTACAGAAAATAGGTTAATGGAAGATTTCTCTTGAACCACCAATCTTATGGCTTTGATTAGTTCTATCGAAGGAGCGGATTTTAAGAGGTAGCCATCAATACCCATTCTAATTAGCTCATTAAAGATCGAATCGTCTTCTAAGGTGGATAAAACCACAACTTTTATATAAGGGTTAACTTTCTTAAGTCTTTTTATCAGCTCGAAGTCATTTAATTCGGCTGCGTCAAGGCTCCATAACAACACGTGACAGGGCGAGTTTTCCGCCACTCTTATAGCTTCCTCAAGATTTTCAGCGACCTGAGTGATCTCGAAATCTCGCTCTTTTTCTAAAATCATTTTCAATCCCAGTGAATATATATCGTGGTCTTCAACGAGCAAGAGCTTTATCCTCTCCAAAGCACCTCCTAAAATCTTCCAACTTTTCTTTCAATAGATTGCCGAAAAAATCTTACCATTACAACTATCCTTTGGGATAGTCTTTGGGCATCCCCTTGGAATAATTTTTATTAACAGACCTAAAGGTCTGTTTCTACTAAAGGATTTTTAGACAAAATATAGGACTCACTCCAGTTTGCGGGAGATGAACTCCCGCGCTACGTGATATTATTAATCAACGTAGAAAGATGTAGGGACGGGTCTTGCCTGCTCGTCCGGCAGGCGGGTGCCTGCCCAAGATCAAAAGCCGCGGATGAACCGCCGCGCTACCGGTAGATAGTATGTCGAGGTCTGACTCTTAAGGTTTGAGGAGTTCTTTGAATTCTTGGTATGCCTTTTTCACTTCATCTGTGGAGGCTTCATCCTCTAGAGTGCTCAAATCTCCAATGGGGGATTCGGTAACGATAGCTTTCAATACTCTTCTCATGATCTTTCCGCTTCTCGTCTTGGGGAGCTTTGCCGTAAAGTAAATGCTTTCTGGAGTTGCCACCGGTCCAATGACTTTTCTCACCTGCTCCTTTATCTGCGAAGCCAATTCTTCCGAGGGCTCATACCCCTCTTTGAGGATGGCGAAGATGAGAATGGTCTCTCCCTTAACTGGGTCTGGCTTGCCCACTACAGCGCTTTCAGCTACCGCCGGATGTGATATGCAAGCGCTTTCAAGTTCCGCCGCCCCCAACCTATGACCGGCGATTTTTAAAACCTCATCAGCTCTGCCAATCACCCACAGGTAACCATCGTCATCCTTTATGGCATAATCTCCGGTATAATACTTCCCAGGAAACTTCGACCAATAAGTGTTCTTATACCTTTCGGGATCCTTATAGATGGTCATCATCATTCCGGGCCAGGGCTTATTTATAACTAGATATCCCTTCACCCCGGTGGGAACTGAATGCCCCTTCTCGTCCACCACATCCGCTTCGATTCCAGGCAGAGGCAGAGTAGCACTGCCAGGTTTTAGGGGAACGAGCTCTATGCCCGGTGCCGGGGAGATCATTATCCCGCCAGTTTCAGTCTGCCACCAGGTATCGACTACGGGGCACCGCTTGCCCCCGATGTTCTCAAAGTACCAAAGCCAAGCTTCGGGATTTATGGGTTCGCCCACGCTTCCCAATATCTTTAGACTCCCAAGGTCGTGCCTCTCTAACCACTCTTTCCCGAATTTCATAAACATTCTTATTGCGGTGGGAGAAGTATAGAAGGTTGTTACCTGATATTTTTCAATGATCTCCCACCATCGAGCTGGTGTAGGATAATCCGGTGCCCCCTCATACATGACTATGGAAGCTCCCCAGGTCAAAGGGGCATAAACTATTGAACTGTGTCCAGTGACCCAACCGACATCAGCGGTGCACCAATATACGCAGTCCTCCTTTATATCAAATACCCATTTGTATACGGAATGGTTGAAGGTTATGTATCCCCCGCTTGAATGCACTATTCCCTTGGGTTTTCCCGTGGTTCCAGAGGTATAAAGGATATAAAGAGGATGGTTTGACTCCACAGGCTCAGGTTTAACATAAGTTTTGGACTCATTGAGTAGCTCACTGAGGAAGATGTCTCTACCCTTCTGCATTTCAACTTCCACATTTGCTCTGTTTACCACAATTACCCTCTCAATGCATGGAGTTTTACTTAAAGTTTCATCGGCTATATCTTTCAAGCAGATGATTTTCCCTCTTCTAAATCCCGCATCGGCGGTTACGAGCACCTTGGCTTCCACATCATTAATTCGGTCAGCCAAAGCTTGGGCACTAAAACCCGAGAATATTACGGTGTGCGGTGCCCCGATTCTAGCGCAAGCAAGCATGA
>JBFMAG010000109.1 GCA_040755895.1 Actinomycetota bacterium
GAGGGGGAACCACCATAGAGCAGATCTTAAAAGAAAAGCGGATGCACCTCAAAAAAGGCGATCTTTACGATACGAATGGCCGGTTACTGAGGAAAGGATGTGGCGAACCACCAATTATCTGGTTGAATGGTCGCCGTGCGGGATTACGTGCTGTAGTAAAAAATGGGGATTCGATCATTGCCTCAAATGGTAAGCATCGAAGGGAGCGGGAACTCGAGAGAGTAAGGCTGATTTCCTCCAGCTGTAGGGTGGTTGGGAGGGGAGCGATTCTTTCCCTCGCCCAGGAGGGTCTACCGGGCATCGAAATCGAAAGGACGAAGGCTTACACGAGGAAACTGTGCTCAAGGAGGATGATCAGGTCTCCTCGATCCACAATTTTTCATAGAACAGACCCCCCAACTGGAAGAAGGGTCGCTTTGACCTTCGATGATGGTCCCGATCCCAGATATACACCAAAGGTGCTCGAAATTTTGAGGCAAAACGGAATTAAGGCTACATTCTTCGTCATCGGCGAGCAGGTTGAACGTTATCCCGAGATAATTAAAGAGGAAATTGTGGAGGGACACGAGATAGGAAATCACACCCTTTCTCACTCAAACCTACCGAAATACAACTGTGAACGAATACGTGCTGAAATTGAAGGCTGTGAGGAGGTCCTTCGGCGCGTGGGTGTCCCCAAGCCTCGCTATTTCCGCCCCCCGAAAGGACTCATAAATGGCCAAGCTTTCAAGGTTGCACGGGAAGAAGGCTATAAAGTCATCCTGTGGTCCATTGCAATGGAAAGTGGTTCGATATCGAATTCGGAGGGATTGCGGGAGAGAGTGGTTGAAGGCATCGGAAATGGGGGAGTCATTTTGGCTCACGACGGAAGACTGGATAGAGCGATGACTATTAGGACTTTACCCGGTATAATCAAAGCATTGAAGAAGAAAGGATTTAAGTTTGTCACCCTTTCAGAACTCTTCCAATCTTGGGGATCTGAAGAATCAACGATTTAACCACCGGAACTTGAGGGAGGTCGGGATTTGAAGCATACTAATTGGAAACATACTAGATACAAACTAATCCGCCGCTGGTTATTCACCTTGGCCTTGGTTCTTGTATCCGTGGTTTTATTGAGGCAAACCGCAGGGGGAAAACTTCATGAAATTGAGCGACTCCTGCAGATCATTTTCTTGACCGTGAGTGTCTCACTTTTATTGCTCGCCATTTTTCTGACTTATCATGTTTATCATGGTTTTGGTTCTCAGGAGGGAATATTCAGAAGAGACCCCTATGAACGTCTGGTCTCCATAACCTTCGATGATGGTCCCAACCCCATATACACGCCCCAAATCCTCGATATATTAAAGGGGAAAGGCGTTAAGGCGACCTTTTTTGTGGTGGGTAGGCAGGTGGAGAAATATCCCGATGTCGCCAGGAGGATAGTTGAGGAGGGCCACGATATCGGCAATCACACCTATTCTCACAGAGAATTGGTTCCGTCCACGAGGAGAATCGTTCTAAACCAGGTGAGAAAGGCTGATAGGATGATCCAAAAAGCCACCGGTGTCAAGACTCGCCTCTTTCGTCCTCCTCGAGGAATGTATAGCAATGCGGTGCGGAAGATACTCCGAGAAGAGGGATATAGGATAATTTTGTGGACGGTGAGTACCGCCGACTGGAGTGGCATAAGTTCCAAGGCCATACTCCGTCGGATTAAGCTATATCTGAGAAGGGGAGGAATAATTCTATTCCATGACAGCGGAGCCCTCTTGAGAAATGAGGGTGCTTCCCGTGAAAACACCGTGCAGGCACTCCCCATGGTCATCGATTATCTCCAGCAGAAAGGTTTCGAGATCGTTCCGATATCCGAGATGCTTAAGATGAGCCAAGGATTGATTGAAGAAGCGAAGGAGCTCGAGCTATTCGAGGAGGTGTAAGTGAAATCCTTCCCCAGAGGGGCTGGGACGAGATTTTTAAACGAGTTGCAAAATACATAATCGATAAGGGATTGGCGATCATTGTCATCCTCATTTTGAGCATCGTCGCGTATCGAGTTGGGTGCACGCTTATCCATAGAGTCGTGCATTTCAGGGTGAGAAAGAAAGAAGAGACGACTCCGGAGGCAATCGCCGCTCGCAAGAAAGCCCACACACTGGGAACCCTCTTTCAGAATCTGCTGAAATATTTGATCTTCTTCATTTGCGGTTTCATGATCTTAAAAGAATTGGGAGTGGATCCCGTCCCCATGATCGCCGCCGCCGGGGTCGTGGGCATCGCCTTGGGTTTCGGTGCTCAAAGCCTGGTGAGGGATGTGGTCTCCGGATTTTTCATCCTCTTTGAGGGCCAATACGCCGTCGACGACCTGGTGCATTTAAAAGCTGGACCCTATGAAGCCTATGGCACAGTGGAAGAGTTTGGACTCAGAGTAACCAAAATAAGGGATTTAAATGGGAACCTCCATTATGTACCCAATGGGAGTATAGTCGGCGTGGATAGGTACACCCATGGATATCTGGCCTATAATTTGGATTTCACCCTCCCATCCGATGTTGAAGAGTCTAAGGTAAAAGAGGCTTTGAGCCTTCTGGGCAAGGATTTAGCCCAGAGGCAACACTTTCTCCTAGCTCCGCCAAAGATGCTCGGCGTAATCCCCTTCGTCAATAAGATACTCGTGAGGATAAGGATTTACATCGTTCCCTTTCAAGATTGGGTCATAGATGAGTGTGTCCAGCACATCTCCCAGGAACTCAAGACAATTCTAAATCTTGAGAAAATTCCCCCTCCCGCCATATATCAGATCAGCGAAGAGGCTTTATCCAGATACAAAAAATCAATTGTGATAAAGTGAGAGGTCATGGGGTCACAGTCAAGAGTCAAGGGTTATGAGTGTAGTAGCCCGTTCTCGACCAGGAAGTGGATTACTTCGGCCCAGCCGATTCCCATCTCATCCTGGGTGAGGAAGACATTTTCTTGGGAAAGAATCTGCCCCCCGATATTGGAGTATTTGTTCAGGGCGTTTTTAACTATGAATACAGCTCCTACTGCGGGACTTAGGGCAACATCGGAGGGAGCGTCACCAATGGCGATAACGGCATTTTTGGGAAGTTTCCTCGTCTCTCTATCCTTTCGCACCCCTGATGCTTTATCGCTCCATCTTGGCAGCAGGTGATAGGCATGTACCTCTGGAATCTTTTCTAAAGAGCCCCTTTGGTTGATAATACCGTTGTCCACGATCTTAAGATCGGTGAAACCCTTTTCCCGGAGCAACTCATTGGCTTCGGTTACATCGATGTAACCCCTAAACAGGTGGGTGCACTCCTGCCCACCAGACCAGGGAGTATGGTATTCTAAGCGATTTGAAAAGGTCTTAAGGAGAAATTCTGGCGCTTTAGAATTGGCTATGGTATCGAATACATTTCCCTCGGTTATTTGAAAATTCCCCACATTTAGGATGACTTTTTCGCCCAGGTTATAAACTATTTCACAACCGAGCTCCGCTATATAATTTTTAAAACCCAAGATTCTGGCGTCCCCCAGGAGCTGATTTTTATGCCTCCCGGAAACCATGACCACATCTAAATTGCATTTGTGAATCAGAATGATGGCTTCCGCCATTTGCAGGGTATATTCTTTATCCGGTGTTAAAAAGAGACACCCTCCCGGTCCCAGAAGGGTCCCATCGACGTCCGTGTAAATCACCCTCACTTCATGGATGAGATTTTTTATCCTCTCTACACTCTTCACTATTGTTCTTTCTTCCAGGATTTCCCATCCCATTTGAGTTGATTATGGATCGACTTCCACTTGCATTTCCAGTTGTTTGCGGTAGGCTGTGTATTCGGGGACGCTATTTATGGGCGGTCTTTTTACTATCCTTATTTCGTTATCAGCCAAGGAGTATGCTCCTTCTCGATATTTTACGGTTCGCAGAACTTTATTTAGTCTCGTAAGGAGCCTAATTTTGTTGTCCTCATCGATGAGCTGAAAGACGGCTTGATAGATGGCGAATGCCATCCTTCCCAAGGCTCGAGTTGGCTGATTTGGGTGTATCCGCTTCTCCAAATCCACCTGAGCCATGGACATGAAACCAAATTGACGCCAAATTTCCACGAGTAGCCCAAATTCTACTGCATATCCCGTGTAGAAGGGGATACTTTCCAGCACTTCCCTTCTTCCCGCATATTCGCCGGAGAGAGGTTGAATAAAACAAGCTAGCTCGGGATAGAAGAGATTGAGGATTGGTCTTGCCAGAATTTCGGTGACTCTTCCGCCCCCCGTTTCTTTTAAGCGCCCATGTTCCCGAATGGGACGCTGATAAAATCCCTTCACAAAAGCGATTTCTGGATTGTGCAGAAGGGGACCAACCAACCCATATACGAATCGAGGGTGGATGTTTTCGATATCGGAATCGATCCAGATAATGATATCGCCGATGAGGACATGCAGACTTTTCCACAACGCCTCTCCCTTTCCCCACTCGGTACCCACCGTGGTCAGGATCTCATCGTCAAAATAGACTTCCGCACCTACCTCCCGTGCTATGGAAACCGTAGCATCCGTGGATCGACTGTCGATGATGGCGATTTGATCCAAAAGGGGATACTTTTCTACCAAGCTTTCTTTGATGACCGAAATGATTTCCCCAATGGTTTTTTCAACATTGAAGGTGGGCAGCCCCAAGCTAATGGACAAATTTTGCTCTTTTTTGAGTTTCACTAATTTGGAAATGTTGGAAAACTGCTTATGGTGGAAGGTACGCTCGCTGAACCACTTTTTGATCATGGCCTTGAGCACCTCCTTTTTTTATTTCTGTACTCGCTTTAGAAAATCCTTTTTATTGCCTGCAGGTTCTAAGTCAAACCCAGTTTACCATATTTCATCAATTTAAGCTTGAATATTTATTATAGCAGGTTATAAAGGACAATTTTTTACATGGAGCTTCATTTTCCAGAGCCTCACTCTCTTGCTTGAAGCATTTACATGGTTTACGATAAATTCTAATGCCATTGGAAATCGAGACGTTCTACAGACCCGTAGCGGATCTGCAGGAATTGGAGGAAAGATGTCCGAGATCAGAAAGGACCCTGCCAGCCACACCTGGATAATCTTGTCCACCGAGCGCGGGAAGAGACCTTCCGATTTTAGAGAAAGGGAGGTCGGCCCCCCGAGTGCCTTAAGACCCTGCCCATTTTGCCGTGGTGAGGAGATGGCTCCTCCTGAAGAGGTGCATGCCATATGGCCGGGGGAGATAGATAAGCGAACCAAAGGTTGGAAGACACGGGTGCTTCCCAACAAGTACCCAGCCCTTCGACCTAGCATAAGCTTAAGTCAAGCCGAGGCGGATACCATTTACCACCTCTTGAGTGGGGTGGGAGCTCACGAAGTGATCGTGGAGAGCCCAAATCATGAGGATACTCTGGTCACAATGCCCCCAGGTCAGATAGAGGCGATTATTCGCACCTACTGTCAGCGCTATAAGTTTTGGAGAAGGGATCCACGCGTCACCTTTGTACTAATTTTTAAGAACTATGGGCTGGCGGCGGGGGCCTCCTTAGAACACCCACATTCCCAATTGGTGGCTACTCCCATAATTCCACCCAGGATTTTTGAAGAACTTGAGGAGGCCAAGAACTATTATTTACGGAACAAGGAATGCATTTATTGCAGGATGATAAAGGCGGAAGCTGAAGCCAAGGTAAGCAGAAAGGTACTGGAAAACGATACCATGTTCGCCCTTTGCCCCTTTGCCTCTCGATTTCCATGCGAATTGCACATACTTCCAAAGAAACACACTGCAGCTCTTGAGGAAATAACGCAAAAGGAAGTGAGCGATTTAGCCAAAATGATCTCCGAAGTCTTCCGGAGAATGAGCAAGGTGTTGAATGACCCACCTTATAACTTCATGATTCACGTAGCACCCTTAAGGACACCGGGTTTGCTCTTTTATCACTGGCATATAGAGATAATCCCCAGGTTGACCATGCCCGCAGGATTTGAGTGGGGAACGGGAATTTATATTAACATCATTTCACCGGAGGATGCCGCCAAGGCATTGAGGGAAGCCAAATAACTATCGATAGAACTTGCGGTTCAAAAACTGGAGTCCGTACACGTTTAATGTCTGGCGATGTGCATTAACTACAGAGGGGTAACAATAGCAATCTGTAGATGATCTATCATAGTTTGAGCTTCCTGAATAAACTCCGTGGCAATTTCCACGGGGATCTCGATGCCACTCAGATCAGTCACCGTATCGATGAATGAAACGAGTGTCTTACTGGTAACGAATAGCTTATTATTTGCCTTTTTCTCATTTCCAGAAATAATAAATTCTAATGCTTGCTCCTTTGTGGTGATGGCTTTATCGATGGTAGATAATAGGTTTGCCTTAATGCCTGGATTTATGGTTGAAGCATCCACTTTCGCGTACAATTCCTCCAATTCTAAATCTATGTACTCGACCATGCTTCGCTTTGTCGCCTGAAGGGTAAGACTCGCAGATGCACTAGCCTTTACCAAGGGATCAGTTTGGGAAACGGCGGTGACCGTAAATCCATATATGGCATTTTCCATTCCAGCCCAGTCCTCGGGAGGGGTTATGGTTAAAGGAATTTGTATGGTTTCACCGGGTGCGAGAGTAACAGACGTGCTACCCAAGGACACCCAAGTGGGTTGTATCCGAGTGGGATATGCCAAGTATAATCCATCAAAATCTGCGTAATCCACAGAGAGGTTATAAGTGTCTGTAAGAGCTCCCTCGTTTTGAACCGAAATTGTGTAAGCGGCTACCTCTCCAGGATTAACGATAATGGAAGTTGGGCTGAGACTTACAGCCACGCCCAATGTGGGGACGGCGGTTACAGTATGGGTTACGATCACCGGATTGCTTGGATCGATGAAAACAACGCCGGTAACCAAATTCCAGAATTGACCGCTAATCGCTAGTGTGAATGTATAATCCCCGGGCTTCAAGGCTACAAATCCACTGTAGTTCCAAGTGATCGTATCCCCCAATAACATGGTGGGATTGTAGGCGAGAAAACCCCAGTTGCTGTATAAATTGGTGGTTCCAAATTCATCAAACACAGCGACATCGGATATAGTGTAGTTATTCTCGGGCCACTGCAGGCTAGTTCCAGTGGACGTGAAGGTAACAGCGGTTAAGTCCAAAGCTGGGGGAGCAGTTAGGGTGGGGAAAGCATTAGCATATAAGCCGCCATCCAACGGAGTTTCAAAGATGATGTTGATGCTGAAAGGCTCTCCCACAGCCACAGTTTGCGGTCCAGTAATTGTCGTGGTAACATAATTTGTTACAACGGTACCAGCGAGAGCAACGGTTGGAAACGTTAAAATAATTAAAGCTGCAATTATTCCCATTAAAATAAATTTCTTCGCCATCTGTATCATCCTCACTTAAACTCTCGGCAAAATTTTTATTAAAATCATCTTAGACCAAA
>JBFMAG010000110.1 GCA_040755895.1 Actinomycetota bacterium
CGACGTTGGCAGATCCATCAAAGGTTATAAAATTGATCTATGTTTCAACACTCACGCTGAGGCCGTAAGATTCGGAAAATGCTGGGTTACCGTGGAAATAAGGGATTAACCAATATTTTCTCTTCGTAGTGCTTCCAAAGCTTCTTGGGCTGCTCTTTGTTCTGCTTTTTTCTTGCTCCGACCGGTTCCTTTGCCCATCACTTTGCCTTGGACCAGAACTTCTGCATGAAAAATTCTCTCGTGAACAGGCCCTTCTTCACGGGTAATCTGGTATTCGGGTACTACCCCCAGTTTCTCCATGGTGTATTCCTGGAGATTCGTTTTAAAATCCGAGAATTCCTTGGAGGCCTGCTCGAAGATTTTATCCTTGAATTTTTTGAGGATGAATTCTCTAACTGCGCTTAAACCTTGATCAAGATATATGGCTCCCAATATGGCTTCAAAACAATCTGCGAGGATGGATGTCCTTTCTCTCCCTCCAGTGAGTTCGGCTCCTTTGCCCATAAAAATGAATTCACCCAGGCCGATCCCTTGAGCCACTTTAGCCAAAGCTTCAGAGTTAACCAATTTTGCTCTGAATTTTGCCAATTCTCCCTCGTTAAATTTAGGGAAACGGTGAAAGATAAAATCTGTGATCACGAAATTAAGAATGGCATCACCCAGGAACTCCAGCCGCTCATAAACCTCCCTCGCATCTACACCCATTTCAAAGGCAAAAGAACTATGAGTTAAAGCCCGCTTGAGGAAATTCTTATTGGAGAAAATGATGCCGAGGCACTTCTCCGCTTTGGCGATTTTATTTTTTCCTTCGATCTGCAGAATGCCTCACAACCTTTCTATTAGATCTTCTTGTGCCTAGATATAAATAGAGTGATCTCTAAGAGCCATCCTTACGGGCGCGGTTGCTGCGAGCCTACTCGCTACTCTCTTAAGGGCGAACGCCCTCCATAAGTTCGGGTCGGGCCATTGCCGCCGTCGTTCGAACCTTGCTCGCTTAACGGTTCTTGCAGATGCGCCTTCCAGGATACTCTTATCGAATTATCAAGAGTGAATTATGTCTAGGCTATAATCTTCTTATAACCAGTGTAGCATTATGTCCACCGAATCCCAGAGAGTTAGACATGGCTACGGAAACATCCCTTTTTACGGCTACGTTGGGAACATAATTTAAGTCGCAGAGGGGATCGGGTTTCTCCAAATTTATGGTGGGGGGAACGATCCCAGTCTCAATAGCCATGGCACAGGCGATCAATTCTATGGCGCCCGCTGCTCCCAGAAGATGTCCCGTCATCGATTTTGTTGAGCTCACCAGGAGTTCATAGGCGTGTTTTCCAAATACCTTTTTTATGGCCATAGTTTCAAATTCGTCATTATAGGGGGTGGAAGTTCCATGTGCATTTATGTAGTCCACTTGTTCGGGGGAAAGATCAGCCTCGTCTAGGGCCATCCGCATTGATCGAGCTGCACCTTCCCCGGTTGGAGATGGTGCAGTGATGTGGTAAGCATCCCCCGTTAGACCATATCCAACGACCTCTGCATAGATGTGTGCACCTCGGGATCGGGCACTTTCCAAGGTTTCAAGAATAACGATGCCCGCACCTTCGGACATGACGAATCCATCTCGCTCGGCATCGAAGGGCCTGCTGGCACGCGTGGGTTCGTCATTGCGTCTCGATAACGCTCTACAGGCGCAGAAACCGGAAACACCAAGAGGGGTGATACAAGCCTCTGAACCTCCAGCGATGCAGATATCGGCGATTCCCCTTTTGATCATTTCGAAGGCATCGCCAATGGCATGGGTGCTTGTGGCACAAGCGGTAACCACGCAGGCATTTGGACCTTTGGCTCCGAAGAAGATGGAAACCTGCCCCGCAGCTAAATCACAGATCATCATAGGGATAAGATATGGGCTCACTCTGCGTGGTCCCTTTTCCAACAGGATTTTGTATTGTTCCTCGAGGGTTCCGAGTCCCCCAATACCAGAACCGATTACGACACCCACCCGCTCAGCTATGGATGCAGTGATCTTGAGTTTTGCGTCGTCCAGAGCAAGTTTGGTGGCAGCGATGGCGAATTGGGTGAAGCGATCCATGCGTTTTGCCTCTTTGGGTTCCATAAAATCGCCGGAATTAAAATTTCGTATCTCTCCGGCTATACGGGTGGGATACTCACTGGCATCGAAGTGAGTGATTTCAGAGATACCCGATTTACCCATTACTAAAGATTGCCAGTAAGCTTCCTTACCAATTCCAACTGGAGTTACCGGTCCAAGACCCGTGATTGCAACTCTTCTTTCCATCTTTAACCCCTAAACATATTGCTGTACTTGGCAAAATTTAACTTGCGAAGCTAAAATCCCATAAACTTGAGTCCAAGATTTTAATGAAAAATTTAAAGTTTGCGATAGCAGCAGAGCATTAGGTCAAGTCCTTTGTTTCCTGTAAAAACGAGAAGCCCGGCATTAGACGTTGACTACCTCCTTTGCCTCCATTTCCTCTCTTAGGCTTTTATCCAATGCCAATTCTTCCCTTAAGGCATCGATTCTT
>JBFMAG010000111.1 GCA_040755895.1 Actinomycetota bacterium
AAAATTTGCTCCCGGATATATCACCAATCCCACTTTGGGGCAAGTGAAAGTAACGGTCTTATCCGCAACCACGCATTCCCCGTGAACGTGCCCACTATCAACTTCTAAACCGGAGGGCACATCCACGGAGAGGACCGAGTGAGCAGTTCGGTTGATTATCTCTATTACTTCACCTGCGAATCCCTTCACCGCTCCCTTGAGACCAATACCAAAGATGGCATCCATGAGTAAATCAGCTCGACTCAAGGAGGCTTCAAAATGGCCCAAGGTATTGGAATCCAAAACTTCATATGGGATGGAAAGAGCGTTTAAGGATCGGAAGGCATCGGATGCATCCTCGGAGAGTTCTTCATGGGAAGCTAACCCAAAGACCATAACCTTCACGCCAGCTTCGTGAAGAAAGCGAGCGGCTACGAATCCGTCGCCCCCATTATTTCCCTTCCCACAAACGGCAATGACCTCCCCTCGTCCGGAAACCATTTTCAAAACTTCCCTGGCCACTGCCTCCCCAGCTTTTCCCATGAGGATACGAGTGGATATCGCCAGTTTTCGGATGGCTTCCTCCTCAATCTGCTGCATCTCTTCGCCCGTTACGATGTACAAATATCCTCACCCCCGCCCCTGGCGAGAGCAAAGGCAATGGCACTTTCGTGGCTAAAGGAAAGGCTGATAAGGATATCTGAAACTCCCTTTTCTTCGGCTATTGAAGCTGCCTTCCCCCTCAGTCGAATGAAAGGCTTCCCGAAAGAATCTCGACAGATTTCAAGATCTGTCCACTTTATCCCCCTAAGACCCGTTCCCAGAGCCTTTAGAACAGCTTCTTTAGCTGCGAAACGCACTGCAAAATGAAGATGGGGTCTTAACCGACTCTGGCAATATTCCTGTTCCTGGAGGGTAAACAGTCTGGATAGAAGACGGGGATATTTTTGGATGGCTCTCTCCATGCGGTGAATTTCCACGATATCCACACCGATTCCCTTTACCATGTACTCTCCTACCTTTTTAACCCTCAAACGTTAAGAGTTCTCAAATTTTTAACTTTGCTCTTTGTCGCTCGTCACATCGTCTCTCGTCGCTCGAAAAATATGATCAAGAGTCGAGTTACGAGAGTCGAAGGTCGTTTTCTAACTTATTCGACGGTAACGCTTTTTGCTAGATTCCGAGGTTGATCCACGTTGCACCCCCTCAATTTGGCTATGTAGTATGCAAAGAGCTGAAGGGGAATCACCGCAGGAACGGGGGAAAGAAACTCTGGAGTTTTGGGAATATAGAATATGTGATCGGCTTGTCTTTTTATCTCCTGATCTCCCTCCGTAGCTACTGTGATAACTTTGGCTCCTCGAGCTTTCACTTCTTGAATATTGCCCATTATCTTATCATATACCGATCCCTTCGTGCATACGGCTACTACTGGAAAGTCCTTATCTATTAGAGCAATTGGTCCATGCTTCATCTCCCCAGCTGGATTACCTTCGGCATGGACATAAGAAATCTCCTTGAGCTTGAGTGCTCCTTCCAGAGCGACGGGGAGTCCCACACCCCTTCCCAGGAATAGAAAGTTTGATCGGTTGGCATATTTTTGGGCACAGTCTTTAATGTAATCAGTATCCGCCAAAACTTTCTCGGCTTTTTCGGGTAATAATCGCATCCCCGCCGTAATATCATTCACTTCCTCTCTGGAGAGGATGGCTCGAACGTCGCCTAAATACAGTGCTAAAAGGTAGAGGGCGACCATTTGAGCGACCAAGGTTTTGGTGGCGGCAACACCGATTTCAAGACCTGCATGGGTGTAAAGGATGCCATCGGCTTCTCTGGTCACGCTACTACCCACGACGTTGGTTATGGCCACCACCTTTGCCCCTTTTTGCTTCGCCTGCCGAACGGCAGCCATGGTATCAGCGGTTTCCCCCGATTGGGTAATGGCAATGACCAAGGTATTTGAGTTGATAACCGGTTCTCTATATCTAAACTCGGAGGAAATCTCGATCTCCACCGGAATGCGTGCCCAACGCTCAATGACGTATTTGCCGACCAATCCCGCGTGAAAGGAAGTTCCGCAGGCAACCACGAATACTTTATCAAGATTCTTTACCTGATCCTCGGTGAGTTCAACTTCATCGAGTAGAATGCGGCCATCCGTTGCTATCCTCCCCCGCATCGTCTCGCGAATGGCAACCGGTTGCTCATAAATCTCCTTGAGCATAAAATCGTCATATCCCGCCTTTTCAGCCGCCTCCAGATCCCATTTCACCCTGAAAGTTTCTCGGGAAATTGGTTGATTATCGAGGGTGGTTATTTTGATTCCACTTCTGGTCACTTCCGCCACTTCTCCATCTTCCAAAATTATGACTTCCCTGGTATGGGGTAAAAGAGCGGGAATATCGGAGGCAATGAAGTATTCCCTTTTTCCTACACCGAGGATAAGGGGGCTGTCCTTTCGCGCAGCCACCATCTCATTCGGATGATTCTTGCAGATTACCGCAAGGGCAAAGGATCCTTTCACCTTCTTTAGGGCTTCCCGCACGGCTTGCGATAAATCTCCCGAGTAGCTTTCTTCAATGAGATGGGCGATTGTTTCCGTATCTGTTTCCGAAGTAAAGCGGTGACCTTTAGATTCTAATTGCTCTCTTAAGGATGAAAAATTCTCAATGATCCCATTATGGACAATAGCGATAGTGCCAGTGCAATCGACATGTGGATGAGCATTCCTCTCACAAGGACGTCCATGTGTTGCCCATCTGGTATGTCCAATCCCCAAGCCTCCATGGGGAGCATTTTTCATCACAATCTTAATTAATTCATCGAGATGACCTTGTTTCCGGATTATCTTGACTTCGCTGTCGTTATCCAAAACCGCAATTCCCGCGGAGTCGTAGCCTCTGTATTCCAACCTCTTTAAACCATCCAACAAGATGGGAGTGGAATCTTTCTCCCCGATATATCCTATGATTCCGCACATCATAAACCTCCACTTTATTCCAGTTGATGGTCCATGGTCGCAATAAATTAAAAATAAATTTTTCATTTGCTGAAATATCGAATATCAGCTATCGACCATCGACTGCTCCTTATGAGAGTTCTTTCTCTATTACAGCCGCGATTTCATGGGCGATGGAGTTTGCTTCCCCCTCATCTTCGCTCTCCACCATGACCCTTACCATGGGTTCAGTGCCCGAAGCACGGACCAAAACCCTCCCTCTACCCTTAAAACTCCCTTCGGCGGCTTTGATCGCCCTCTTGATCCGTTCCGACTTGTTCAACTTTTCCTTGTGAACTGCATGGACATTTAGAAGCACCTGAGGGAATCGGGTCATTACCTTCTTCAGTTCGGAAAGCCTCTTGCCCGTATCCCTAATCACAGCCATGAGTTGTAAAGCGGTGACGATGCCATCGCCAGTTGTGTTAAGGTCTAAGAATATTACGTGTCCCGATTGTTCACCGCCTAAAGATATCTTCTTTGCGAGCATCTCCTCCAAAACATAGCGATCTCCAACCTTGGTTTTGATCACCTTGATCCCATGCCTCTCCATGGTAAGATCAAAACCCATATTTGTCATAATGGTGGTAACAACGGCATTATTCGGCAACTCACCGAGCTTTTTGAGGTGAATGGCGCAGATGGCCATGATGAAATCACCGTCAATTATCTCCCCCGTTTCGTCTACCGCGATTACCCTATCCCCATCGCCATCGTGGGCCAATCCCAAATCCACACTATGGGATCTCACGATTTCTTGAACATACTGAGGATAGGTGGAACCACAATTTAAATTGATGTTGAGTCCATTCGGACTCGCACCGAAGGTCAAAACTCTCGCCCCAAGCTCACGCAGGATCAGGGGGGAAGTTTGATGAGTGGACCCATTTGCACAGTCCAAGGCGACCTTAAACCCCTCCAATGCACCTGGAATCGTGTTTACGGCGTAATTCACATAATGCTCGATCGCGTCATCAATTTGAGAGATCGTTCCAACCCCAGCCGCCTTTTGTCTCGATTTCGAACCAGATTTCATTAGGGCTTCGATCTGGTCCTCCATCTCGTCAGAAAGCTTTAACCCATCTGCATCAAAAAATTTTATCCCATTGTATTCCACGGGATTATGAGAGGCGGAAATGACTACACCAGCGTTTGCTCCAAGAAATCTAGTCAGGAAGGCGATGGCAGGAGTGGGTATCACCCCAACTTTCATCGCATTGGCTCCGCTACAGCAAATTCCAGAGATAAGTGCACTCTCAAGAAGATCGCAAGAGATGCGCGTATCCTTCCCTATCACAATTTTCCCTTTTTCTCCCTTTGGAGTCAGAAAGGACGCTCCCGCCTCCCCCAATTTAAAAGCTAACTCAGGAGAGAGATCTTCATTAGCTATGCCCCGGACCCCATCGGTACCAAAAAGTCTGCCCAAAGGAACCTCCTTTAAATTCAAAAAAGAGGATTTTTGATAAAACTTTAAAAGCACCTCCAAGTACCGCCAATAAAATGGGAAGGCAGCCTCTGGGACTGCCATTTTGAGGTTTATCGCTTGGAGAATTGGGGAGCTTTACGAGCCTTTTTTAAACCGTATTTCCTCCGCTCTTTCATGCGCGGATCTCTGGTTAGAAATCCAGCTTTTTTGAGTTCATCTCTTAAGCCTTCATCAAATTCAACCAAAGCGCGGGAAATGCCGTGGCGCAGGGCTCCGGCCTGACCGGATATCCCTCCCCCTTCAAGCTTGGCTACGATATTGAACTTACTCAAGGTTCCCGTTAACTTCAATGGCTGCCTGACGGAAGTGCATAGAATCTTATTTCCAAAATATTCTTCAAGACCCTTGCCGCCGATATCAAATTCCCCCCTGCCGGGAACCAACTGCACCCGAGCTACGGATTCCTTTCTCCTTCCCGTGCCGTAATATACAGCTTCACTTTTCTTTGCCTCAGTCTTACCTTTTTTAGCTGCCGCTTCACTCTTTTTAGCCATGGAAATTGTTCCTCCTCAAATCCATCTTGGATATCTCAACTTCCGCTCTTAAAGCGAGAGCCGGATGGGTTTCGGCTTCTGGGCGTGATGCGGATGATCGGGCCCCGGGTATACCTTCAATTTCTTAAACATCGCCCGACCCAGGCGATTGTGGGGGAGCATTCTCCTCACCGCTTCCTTGATTACAAATGTCGGCTTTTCCTTCAGCAAAGTGCCATAATCGGTTGCTTTAAGTCCCCCAATATACCCCGTATGATGGTAGTATATCTTTTTTTCAGACTTTTTCCCTGTAAGTTTCACCTTCTCGGCATTGATGACGATGACAAAATCTCCCGTATCAATATGGGGAGTAAAAATGGTCTTATGCTTGCCCCGCAGTAACTTGGCCACCTGACTTGCCAATCGACCAAGGGGAACATCCTTGGCATCAACGAGCCACCATTCTCTGGTTACCTCTGAGGGTTTTGTCATGTACGTCTTCATTGTTTTCACCCAAAAAAGGCATTTAATCCGCCGATTGTCTATTAATCCTTAGATTATGAGAATTTAAAATCGAAGCTTAAGGCATCAATTTCAAAAGCGACAATTATACTAACAATAAATTATAACCCATGTCAAGGAAGCTTAATCGTAGCAAATGTTGCTCAGGAAGAGACCTTTGGCGGGCACAGTTGGTCCAGCCCTGTCTCGATCTTTCTTCTCCATGATTTCTGCCACCTGCTCAAGGGTTAAATTACCCAATCCCACCCTTATCAAAGTTCCTACGATGGTGCGAACCATCTTGTGTAAAAATGAGTCGGCTTTAATCCTAATGCAAAGCAAGTCATGGTGAACTTTCTTGCAGGATATTTCGAAGATCGTCCGGAAGGGATTGGAAATATCCGATTGCGCACAAAAAGCCGTAAAATCGTGGGTACCCAAAAAAAGTTTCGCCGCTTCCTGCATGGCATCAATATCTAAGGAGCTGGCAATGAAGTGGGAAAATTCGGCAAAGAATGGCGAGGGATGGTCCTTATTCATGATGAAATATTTGTATTCGCGAGAGGTGGCGTTGCGACGAGCATCAAAGGATTTATCGACCTCCTCGGCTTCTTTGACCGCAATGTCCCGAGGCAGAAGAGAATTTAAGGAACGCTGGAGTCGGAGTAAAGAAATTTGAGAACGGGTGCGGAAGTTGATCACCTGGTGTAAAGCGTGAACTCCGGCATCGGTACGTCCGGCGGATTTTACCACGATATTCTCCTGAAGGATTTGACTCAAAGTCTTCTCCAGTTCCCCTTGAATCGTGGGTAAGTTGGGTTGCCTTTGAAATCCGTGATAGTTGGTCCCCTTATATTCCATGACTAATTTTATATTCCTCATCGGAATCACTCCATTGGAGTATTTCTAGAGCCGTCCCATCGCTACCGAAACTATAAGAAGCAACGATGCTACCGTCCCAGCTAACCAGTCTTTTCCGCTCATTTCTAAAGCTTTTAGCCGAGTTCTGCCCTCTCCCCCCCTGTAACATCTGGATTCCATCCCTAAGGCTAGTTCATCCGCCCGGCGGAAGGCGCTAACAAATAGGGGAATCAGTAGGGGGAGAAAGCTCCTGGCGCGCCTTAAGATATTTCCGGATTCAAAATCGGCGCCTCGTGCCATCTGTGCCTTCATGATTTTATCGGTTTCCATCACCAGTGTAGGAATGAATCTTAAGGCAATGGTCATCATCATGGCCAGCTCGTGAGCGGGAATCTTTAATCTCCTGAAGGGACTAAGCAGATACTCCAATCCATCGGTGAGTTCAATGGGAGTTGTGGTCAGAGTGAGCAGCGAAGTTCCCAAAAGAAGTAGGATTAATCTGATACAAATGAATACTCCCATCTGAAGTCCCTCCTGAGTGATCCTTAAAGGACCCAGCTTCATCAAAATTGTTCCCGACGTGAATAAAAGGTGCATCGCAAAGGTAAAAATGATTATTAAGCGCAGGGGTTTGAGCG
>JBFMAG010000112.1 GCA_040755895.1 Actinomycetota bacterium
ACCTTATAACGGGATGGATAGATACGAATGCCGTGAGGCGATCCTCAAGGATTTGGAGAGGGAAGGATTGCTGGAGAAAGTGGAGCCTCATCTCCACGCCGTGGGCCGCTGTTATCGCTGTGAAACTGTCGTGGAACCCTATCTTTCCGAGCAATGGTTCATTAGGATGAAGCCACTGGCTGAATCCGCCATTAAGGCCGTGAAGGAGGGCAAGGTTAAATTCACCCCAAAGCGCTGGGAGAAAGTTTATTTTGACTGGATGTATAACATAAAGGATTGGTGCATTTCCAGGCAAATTTGGTGGGGCCACCAGATTCCGGTGTGGTATTGTGATCGGTGTGGTGAAATCATCGTGGAGACGGAGGAACCCACCTCCTGCACTAAGTGTGGGAACTCACAGCTCAGACAGGACACGGATGTTTTGGATACCTGGTTCAGTTCAGCCTTATGGCCCTTCGTCGTCTTCGGTTGGCCCGAAAAAACCGAGGATTTAAGCTATTTTTATCCCACCTCTCTCCTTTCCACGGGATTTGACATCATTTACTTCTGGGTAGCGCGGATGATCATGATGGGTCTACACTTCATGCATGACGTCCCCTTCAAGGAGGTTTATATCCATGCCCTCATCCGAGATGCTTTAGGTCGGAAGATGAGCAAATCCCTGGGCAACGTGATAGATCCCATGGATATGATTGGGAAATATGGTACCGATGCCTTACGGTTCACCCTAGCCGCTCTGGCTACCCCGGGCAGAGACATCTTCCTTTCGGAGGAGAAAATCGAAGGCAATAGAAATTTTGTCAACAAGATATGGAATGCTTCGAGATTCGTTCTCATGAATTTGGAGGGATACTCTCCAGAAGAAGCGCAATCCCAAGAGCTCGAATATACCCTGGCGGACAGGTGGATCCTGAGTAGATATACGAAGACGATCTCCCTGGTCGAAGAAAATATGAACTCCTACAACTTCAGTGAGGCCTGTAGAATCCTGTACGATTTCTTCTGGGGCGAATTCTGCGATTGGTACATAGAGCTCACCAAACCCCGCCTTTACCCGACGAGCGACGAACGACAAAGGACGAACAGCTTGGAAAGGTTGACCGCTCAGCATGTATTGCTACGGGTTTTGGGGGGAACTCTCCGACTATTGCATCCATTCATGCCCTTTGTGACCGAGGAGATCTGGCAAAGACTCCCTGCCAGCCAGTGCTTCACCACAGGCATGGCAGGCGAGCCTGCCCGCTCGGCCACGGAGAGCATCGTGATTGTCCCTTGGCCCAAATCTGATCCCTCCTTAATCGACGCCACGGCCGAGAGGGAGATGGAGATTCTCAAGGATGTGACGGTGGCGATCCGTTCCATCAGATCGAGCTTCGGGGTACACCCACGGAGAAAGATCGAGGTCTTCTTAAGAGCTCCCTCCGAAGAGATTTTGAAAATCCTTCAAGACAACTCGGGTTATATCTCTCAATTGGTTGGCATTTTAAAACTCACCATCGATAGAGAAATCTCAAGACCCGAACATTCCGCGACGGCGGTTGAGCATGGGATAGAGATATTCATTCCCCTCGCTGGGCTGATCGACGTAGAGAAAGAGCGCTCAAGGTTGGGAAAGAAATTAATGGCTGTCGAGAAGGAATTGCAAGGGGTGGAAAGGAAACTCTCAAGAAAGAAGTTTCTGGAAAAGGCCTCTCCTGAGGTGGTTGAGAAAGAGAAACAAAAATTTGCCGCCCTCGTGGATAAGAAGAGAAAGCTCGAACTCCAATTAAAGCAGATTGAGTAATCGGCGAAACGGTTGCGGATGATGAACCAAGAAATGGTGAGGGGTGGAATGAATTATCAACAGGCCATCGATTATCTCGAATCCACGATCCCTCTGGGCATCAACCCCGGTTTGCAAAGGGTTAAAGCCCTATGCAAAGAGCTGGGTGACCCTCACCTTTCTTATCCCACTATTCATATTACCGGCACCAATGGTAAGACTTCGGTAACGAAGATGATCGCCTCCATTCTTTCCGCTCATGGCCTTAAAACTGGCGCGTATATCTCCCCGCATCTATCCTCGTACACCGAGAGGATTTCCGTGGATGGGAGGAATATCGCCGAGGAGGATTTCGCCTCCGTCTTAACGGATATAGCCGGCGCAATTGAAAAGGTTAATCTGAAATTTCATCCCGAAAGGCTCACCCACTTTGAGATCCTCACGGCTTTGGCCTTCTTCTACTTTCACCACGAAAATATCGATTGCGGTGTTATCGAGGTTGGTATGGGAGGAAGGTGGGATGCCACGAACATCATCTCATCGAAGGTTGCTGTAATCATCAGTGTGGCCCTGGAGCACACCGACAGATTGGGGACCTCCATCCATCAAATCGCCACGGAAAAGGCGCAGATCATTAAGGATCAATGCAAGGTGGTTGTGGGCTCGTTGCCCCAAGATGCCTTTCAAGTCGTCGAGAAGAAATGCATTGAACAGGGCGCAGACATGAGGGTATTGGGAAGGGATTTTTCACTGCTCTCCCGCGAGCTGCTCGTCGATTCACAAGAATTATCCATACAGGGGTTGTATGATAACTATACGGACTTGAACCTTCCTTTATTTGGAAAGCATCAAGCTCAAAATGGAGCGATAGCCATGGTTGCCACCGAAAGCTTTTATGAAAAACCCCTTTCTCCTTCCAAGTTGAAGAAGGGATTTTCCAAGGTTGATTGCCCAGGTCGATTGGAGATAATGGCGAAACAACCCTTCGTGGTCTTAGATGGAGCCCATAACCCCGCTGCGGCAATAGAGCTTGCCCGGTCGCTTCAATCGGAGTTCGCCTTCGAACGTTTGATTTTGGTGTTCGCCATTTTGAAGGATAAGGATATCGACGGGATTTTTAAAAGACTGGTTGGTATGGCTTCCTTTGTAATCTTATCTCAAAACCAGTCCTCTCGCTGTGCCTCAGCGCAGCTCCTTGAGGAAAAAATTTCCAATTATAGTAGTTGCTTCATTCGCCAGCCGAACCTCGGAGATGCCATAGAGATCGCTTTGAAAATGGCGAAACCCCAGGATCTTATATGCATCACCGGTTCGTTGTATACAGTTGGCGAAGCGAGAGATTATCTTTTACAAAGGCAGGAGATCATTCAATCCATGTGATCGTCTACTGAAAAGAGAATCGTGACTCAAGAGGTCAAGGAGTGAGCGATGGATTTATTTGCGGTCTTTTCAGATTTTCTTGGTTCACCAATATTTCGTTTGCTCGCCAACCTCTTCTTCTTGTTTTTGATGATGCTCTGGGTGAGTTTGGTCTATTGGACCTATAGGGATGCCAAAAAGAGGGGCGCCTTTGCCTTTTATTGGGCGGTTGTAGTCCTATTTTTCAACGTATTCGGGTGGATTATTTATCTCATCGTGAGACCCCCTGAATTTCTTGACGAGGTCAGGGACAGAGAACTGGATATAAAGACGAAGGAAGCCCTTCTGGGCACAACTAGCACCGTGTGTCCCGCTTGTTTTAAACCCATAGAAGGTGATTTTCTGATCTGTCCTTACTGCATGAAGAAGCTCAAGAAGCCCTGTCCCTCTTGCGGTCGTCCGCTCAAAATGGGCTGGACGGTGTGTCCGTATTGTAGAACATCACTCTAGATAGGGGTAATTGGGTAACTCCATCGGGTAACCAATAACCCTATAGGCTATACATAAATCTCAATTAAGCTCATCTCAAATTCAAAATTCAAAATTAAAAATGCAAAATGCAATCCAAAATTGTTTAGGGCTATAACCTGATAACCATTATCCAAAAAGGAGAGGGGGAGGTTTTTTGCAGAAAACATTGGTGATGATCAAACCTGATGGTGTCAGAAGGAAACTCATTGGCGAAATTATCGGGCGTTTTGAGACGAGAGGGCTCAATATAGATGGCCTAAAGCTCATTCACCTTTCCAGGGAGAAGGCGGAGGAACTTTACTCCGTCCATAGGGGGAAACCCTTCTTTGAGACACTGGTCGATTTCGTGATTTCGGGTCCGGTGGTGGTCATGGTCTTAAGCGGACCACGAGTCATCGAGGTTGTGAGAGCGATGATGGGGGCGACCGATCCTCTCAAATCTCAGCCGGGAACCATACGCGGTGATTTCGCTTTGGAGATAACGGAGAACATCATCCATGCAGCGGACTCTGAGGAAAGAGCCGAATTTGAGATACCACTTTTTTTCAATGATGAAGATCTCATCAATTGATTGTTGTTAAAATTTTCCACCTACTTGCTCTTTCCTTTTAACCTTATGTCGAACGAAAGGAGCAGTTCACCAAGAATTCTTTCACAAGGATTTAGAAAGCTTTAATTTTTTCATTAATAATGGTGATGCTCAAAAACTCAAATTTACGGATTTTGTCTTCTAAAGTGCCTAATGAATGATTTTGAAAAAATAGGGGTGAATCCGATGTCCAGTAAGAGCGCTGAAGCCTATATAAACTTTAATGAGCTTGACCCCGATTTTAAATACGAAATTTCGAAGCTGCCAGGTGGAGAGAATATAAAGTATTGCTTCGCTTGTGGTACGTGTAGTGCTGGATGTCCGGTGAGGGAGATAGATGAGAAATATAATCCGAGGAGGATAATAAGAATGGCGCTTCTCGGGATCAAAGATCGCGTTTTATCGAGCGACTTAATTTGGCTCTGCTCCAGTTGTTACACCTGCCATGAGCGTTGCCCCCAGGGTGTAAGGATAACCGAGGTAATGAACGTTCTCAAGAACATTGCTGTAAGGGAAGGGTATATCCACCCATCCTTCATTAAACAGCTTGAACTCATTGCCGCACATGGGAGGCTTTATGAGATGGACGAGTTTGACAACAAAAAGCGCGAGAGGATGGGCTTGCCTCCCGTGGCCACAAAATGTACTGAGGTCAGCAAGATATTCGAGGTCACTGGAATACTCAAAGTCGTCAGTAAATCCAAGTCCGAGGAATAAAAATTGAAGGTGAGAGCGATGAAATATGCTTTATTTTTGGGATGCACGGTACCGGCAAGGGCCAGAAACTATGAACTCTCCACAAGGAGAGTCGCACAGGCGGTGGGAATAGAGTTTGCGGATATAATGGACTTTTCCTGCTGTGGATTTCCCGTAAAATCCGTGGATGTCGAAAGCACCACGCTCCTGGCGGCCAGAAATTTAAGTTTGGCGGAGGAGAAGAACCTCAACATATGCACAATATGTAGCGCCTGCACATCCATCCTTACCGAGGTCAATAAAGAACTCAAAGAAAATGTTGAGCTAAGGGAGAAAGTAAATGAGAAATTGGCCAAAATAAACAGGGAGTACAGAGGTAGCGTGGAGGTCAAACATTTTGCGAGAATCCTTTACGAGGATATCGGTATCGAACGGATAAAGAGTAGTGTCAAGAAAAGCCTTAAAGGCATCAAATTTGCTCCCCACTATGGCTGCCATTATTTAAAACCTTCGGGAATCTACGGGAATTTTGATGACCCAGAGAATCCCACATCGTTAGATGAATTAACCAAGGCCACGGGCGCGGAGGCCATCGATTACGAGGATAAAAAGCTTTGTTGTGGCGGAGCCATTCTCGGCGTGGACGAAGACATCTCTCTAACTATGGCTAAGAAAAAATTGGATCATGTGAGCGCTCGAGGTGCGGATGCAATCGGCCTCATCTGTCCATTTTGCAGCATAATGTACGACGACAATCAAAGGAAGATCGAATCACAATTCGGGGTCTCTTACAATCTTCCCGTACTTTACTATCCTCAGGTTTTGGGCTTGGCTCTGGGTTTTGATCCCAATGAATTGGGATTGCAAATGAATCGAGTAAGGACCACGAAACTGCTCGACAAAATCCTTTCTTGATGGAGGGCTTTTTTAAGTGGGTAGGGACGATAAAAAAATAGGTGCTGTCCTCGTTGTTGGCGGAGGCATAGGGGGGATACAATCCTCCCTTGATCTGGCCCAATCCGGTTTCAAAGTCTATCTCCTCGAATCGTCTCCGTGCCTCGGGGGCGTAATGGCTCAACTCGATAAGACCTTTCCCACCAACGACTGCTCAATGTGCATTTTGTCTCCGAAGCTCGTGGAATGTGGAAGGCACTTAAACGTAGAACTCATCACCAATGCACAATTGAGCGAAATTGGGGGTCGACCGGGTCAGTTTGAGGTCACCATCGTGAGAAAACCGCGGTATGTGGATCTTTCAAAGTGTACTGGTTGTGGCGAATGTGTACCGAATTGCCCGGTGGAGGTACCAAACGAGTTCGATCTGGGGTTATCAAAGAGGAAGGCAATCTATAGATTATATGATCAGGCGGTTCCAAGTGCCTTTGCCATCGATAAAAGGGAAGTTCCCCCCTGCAAGATCGCCTGTCCCGTGCATACGAGTGTCCAAGGTTATATTGCTCTGATCGCTCAAGGTAAGCTCCAGGAGGCACTCGATCTCATCAGGAGGGACAACCCATTCCCCGCTATTTGCAGTCGCGTATGCACCCATCCCTGTGAAAGCAAGTGCAAGCGGGGAGAGGTCGATGAACCATTGGCCATAAGATCACTGAAGAGATTCGTGACGGATCGCGCCGAACCCATCCCCCCTGAAAAACCGGAATCAAAATATGATGAGAAAGTAGCCATAATTGGAGCTGGTCCGGCGGGCCTTACCGCAGCCCACGATCTCGCCAAATTGGGGTACAAGGTTACTATCTTCGAAAGTTCACCAGTCCTAGGTGGTATGCTCCATGTGGGCATTCCAAAGTATCGTCTGCCCAAGGATGTCCTCAAAAAAGAGATAGATTACATCCTTTCCCTCGGTGTGGTGGTTAAGACAAATACGACCATCGGAAGAGATTTGAGACTCTCTGATTTAATGAAGAACGGTTATAAGGCCGTATTCCTCGCCATCGGCGCTCAGAAAAGTCAGAAATTAAATATAGAGGGAGAGGGGCTCAAAGGGGTCTTCCCCGGTCTTTCCTTCTTACGGAAGGTCAACCTAAATGAGGTAAAAAGGGTTGAGGGAAGAGTCGCGGTCATAGGCGGGGGAAACACGGCGATAGATGCGGCACGATCCGCTCTCCGCCTGGGAGCCAGCGAAGTGTTCATCGTCTATCGTAGAACGAAGGATGAGATGCCCGCCATTCCATCCGAGGTAAAGGAGGCCGAAAGGGAGGGAGTGAAGCTCATATTCCTGGCCTCCCCCATCAGAATTTTGGGAGAGAATGGGACAGTAAAGAGCGTAGAATGTATTCGGATGAAATTGGGAGAGCCCGATGAAAGTGGCCGAAGGCGCCCAATTCCCATAAAGGGTTCCGAGTTTATTTTGAGAGTGGACATTCTGATCCCCGCAATAGGGCAGATCCCCGATCTCTCCCCCTTTGCTGATGTGGGGATAGCAGAGGGTCGGAAACTCACCGTTGATCCGGATACCCTGGCAACGAGCCATCCCGCTATTTTTGCTGGCGGCGATGTGGTAACCGGTCCAGCGAGCGTAATAGATGCAATAGCTGCGGGAAAGAAGGCAGCAGTTTCTATACATAGATATTTGAGAGGCGAGGTTCTCAAGAAGAAGCCCAAGGAAGCTAAGGTTGAGGTTGGACAGGTCCCCACCAAAATTGAGCCAAAAAAGCGTCAAAGGATGCCTGGGCTCTCTATAGCCGAACGAAAAGGTAATTTTGATGAAATTGAACTCGGATTCGATCGGGAAATGGCCCTTGAGGAAGCCAGTAGATGCCTGAATTGCGGTCCGTGTTCAGAGTGTTTCGAATGCGAAAAGGTGTGTCAGGCTAAGGCCATAAATCATCAGGACGAGGAGAGAGTTGAGAAATTGTCGGTGGGAGCCGTGATATTGGCTCCCGGCTTTGATGAATTCGATGCCGCGGTTAAGAGCGAATACGGCTATGGTCGATATCCAAATGTTGTTACCAGTATAGAATTTGAGCGCATCCTGAGTGCCTCTGGTCCTTACAGAGGACGGATATTGAGACCATCGGATGGAGCTATTCCTAAAAAGATTGCCTTCATTCAATGTG
Organism: Actinomycetota bacterium; assembly: GCA_040755895.1. Classification (NCBI taxonomy): domain Bacteria; kingdom Bacillati; phylum Actinomycetota; species Actinomycetota bacterium. The sequence continues at coordinate 8,015 of JBFMAG010000112.1, forward strand.
TAGGTTCTAGGGACGAAACCTGTGGGAATAATTACTGTTCTTCGGTTTGTTGTATGTATGCAATAAAGGAAGCGATCATCGCAAAGGAGCATGAGAAGACGATCGAACCCACCATTTTTTTCATGGATATCAGGGCATATGGTAAGGACTTTGAAAAATATTATAATAGGGGACTGAGCGAAGGAGTGAGATTCATACGATCGAGGGTCTCCTCGGTTGAAGAGGCACCTGAAACTAGGAACTTAAGAATAAAGTACGAAGCCGAGGATGGAGCAGTTATTCAGGAGGAATTCGACCTCGTGGTGCTTTCCGTGGGATTTGAGCCTCGATCCAATATCCTCGATCTGGCTCAAAGAATGGGACTCAAACTGAACAAATATGGCTTCTGCGAGACCCCCGAATTTTCACCGGTTGAAACATCCAGACACGGAATATTTGTTTGTGGCGCTTTTCAGGGTCCAAAGGATATACCGGAAACGGTGATGCAAGCCAGTGGTGCCGCATCTCGCGTTGCAGGTCTACTCTCACCGGTTCGGGGGAGTTTGACCAGGGAGAGGGTTTTTCCTCCCGAGATAGATGTTAGAGGTAAAAGCCCAAGGATTGGTGTCTTTATCTGTCACTGCGGAATAAACATCGGCGGAGTGGTCAACGTTCCCGATGTAACCGAATATGTCCGAACTCTTTCCAACGTGGTCTATGTGGAATACAACCTTTACACCTGCTCTCAAGATACGCAACTGAGGATCAAAGAACTGATAAAGGAGCACAATCTCAACCGAATCGTGGTGGCTTCCTGTTCCCCTCGCACCCATGAACCCCTCTTTCAGGGAACAATAAGAGAGGCTGGACTCAATCGTTATCTATTTGAGATGGCAAACATCCGCGATCAGTGCTCCTGGGTGCATATGCATGAACCCGAGAAAGCCACCCAGAAGGCCAAGGATCTTGTGAGAATGGCCGTGGCAAAGGCTCGTCTATTACAACCCCTGAGAAGATTGGAATTACCCGTTACCCCCAAGGGTTTGGTCATAGGAGGGGGACTCTCCGGGATGACCGCCGCTTTATCCTTAGCCGAACAGGGCTTCGAAGTTTACCTGGTGGAGCGAGAAAGGGAACTCGGGGGCAACCTGAGGAGGATTTACTATACCTTGGATGGTGAGGATGTACAGGAGTATTTGAACGGAATCATCGAGAAAGTAAAAGCCAATCCTCTAATCAATGTCTACACCAATGCAAGGATCAAAGAGGTCGCGGGTTACGTTGGGAATTTTAAGACTACGGTCATAGCCGATGGTGTGGAAAGGGAGTTAGAACATGGAATCGTCATCGTGGCCACGGGTGGTCGGGAATACCAGCCCGAAGAATATTTGTATGGAAAGGATGCCAGGGTAATCACACAACGGGAATTGGAGGAAAAAATCGCTCAAGGCGACGACGCTGTTTTAAATTCAAATACCATCGTCATGATCCAATGCATTGGCTCCAGGGAGAGGGAGCGATCATATTGCAGCCGTATATGTTGCACGGAGGCCGTAAAGAACGCCCTTAAAATGAAGGAAAAGAACCTCAAAGCAAATATATTCATCCTGTATAGGGACCTGAGAACTTATGGCTTCCGAGAAGATTATTATCGAAAAGCTCGGGAAGCAGGCATAATATTCATCCGCTTTGATGAAGATAAAAAACCCAAGGTTGCCAAAGGGAAGGAAGCTTTGGAGGTCCTGGTCAGAGACCCCATTTTAGGTGAAGAAATTTTACTCCGACCGGATCTCCTGGTTTTAAGCGTGGGCATCGTCCCCCAACCCGATAACGAAGAACTGGCCAAAATGTTGAAGGTACCTTTAAATGAGGATGAATTTTACCTGGAAGCCCACATGAAACTTCGTCCGGTCGACTTTGCAACGGATGGCATTTTCCTATGCGGTCTGGCACATTCACCGAAGTTTATGGAGGAGAGCGTCTCTCAAGCATATGCGGCAGCCTCAAGGGCTTCTACCATATTGGCCAAGGACAAAATCGAGCTAGAGGGGACGATAGCAACGGTAAATGAGTTTAGATGCACTGGATGTGGAATGTGCATATCCGTCTGTGCTTATAATGCATTGGAGCTGGATGAAGAGAAGAAGGTGGCCAGGGTGAACGAGGTGCTGTGTAAGGGGTGTGGAGCTTGTTCTGCAACCTGTAGATGTGGTGCTATAGACGTACTGGGTGTCAGCAACGAACAGATTCTCTCCTTAGTCGACGCCCTATGAATAAGCTCTGGAGCTCGTAGCTCAGCAGCTCAGTTTTCAGAGCTTCGGAGCCTCTGAGCTTCTCAACTATAGAGCTTCTGAGCTGTTGTGAGGGAGATTTTATGAGCAAGAAATCAGAACTCCAAACTCCAAACTCCAAACTGCAAACTGGGAACTGGGAGCCGAAAATCGTGGCTTTCCTGTGTAACTGGTGTAGTTATGCCGGAGCCGATCTAGCTGGAATCGGCCGGATTCAATATCCTCGAAATGTGCGAATCATTCGCGTTCCCTGTTCGGGAAGGGTGCATCCCTTGTTCATCATTAGGAGTTTACAGAACGGTGCGGATGGAGTCCTTGTTTCGGGATGTCACCCCGGTGATTGCCATTACATCAGCGGGAATTACATCGCCAGGAGAAGATTCGCCATTCTCAAAAATCTCCTCGAATACGTGGGCATTGAACTGGGAAGGGTGCAGTTCTCTTGGGTCTCCGCTTCCGAAGGTGAAAAGTTCGCCAAGGTTGTCAAGGATGTGGTGGAGCAGGTTAAAGCTTTAGGTCCAGCAAAGAGATTGGTGAAAAGGAAGGCCGACCCTCATGAGTTTTAAGGCTCTTTAAAGGTGCGTATATCCATGCAAAAAAGGGAGAAATTGCTAAAAGAAGAGGTTAAAAGGTTGCTCGATGGGAAGCAAGTCGAGCTGGTAATCGGCTACGAGAAGGGCACCCTTGCTCTTCGAACGACTCCATCCTTCATTACCAGCGCTGATGATGTCGAGAGACTCGTTTGGAATGAGTTCTGTGAAAACAATCTTGCCAAGTACCTGCCCGGAAGAAAGGAGAAGGTAGCCATCGTTGCCAAGGGATGCGATGTTCGCTCAATCGTGGGTTTGATTCAGGAGGGGCAAATTACCAGAGAACAGATATTTATAATTGGTATTCCCTGCGAGGGAATAATCGATAGAAGAAAAATTGAATCGAGGTTAGGCAAAAAGGAGATATTGGAAGCCGCCTGTGAAAATGGGAAAATTCTTCTCCGCGGAGAGGATTTCCAAGAAATATTGAAGAAAGACGACTTTCTCTACGATTCCTGTAAAGTTTGTAAATACAGGAACCCCATCGTTTTCGATCTGTTGATCGGAGATAGGGTGCCGGAATCGGGGGGAATCGATGAGTATGCTGAAATTAGGGAGTTTGAAGCCAAATCTGCCGATGAAAGATGGCTCCATTTTCAGAAGGAAATCAGCAAGTGTATCAGGTGTTATGCTTGCAGGAACGCTTGCCCTTTGTGCTATTGCGAGTGGTGTTTAGTCGATCAATCTCAACCCAGGTGGATCGGCGTTACGGACAATCCCTCCGATGTTGGGATTTTCCATCTCTTCAGAGTATTCCATGTGGCGGGACGTTGTGTCGATTGTGGGGCATGCAGCAGGGCTTGTCCCATGAATATCGATCTCCGGTGGTTGCTCAAGAAAATGGAGAAGGATGTAAAGGAGCTCTTTGGCTATGAAGCTGGTCTTAGCGTGGAGGAGGTACCACCCCTGGCGACCTTTAAGGAGGAAGATCCACAAGATTTCATAAAATAATCCGACTCCTAACCAAAGGTTCATTGATTTGAGAAGGTGTACCGTGAGCGAAAAGGTGATCCAGAAAAATAAAATAGCCGGTTTCTTAGACGAACTTCTCAAGGGTTACAA
>JBFMAG010000113.1 GCA_040755895.1 Actinomycetota bacterium
ATTTCCCTTATCACTTCGTCGATTCTCCCCCTGATTATATCCTCAAATTTCTTTGTCAATTCCCGACAAACCACCACTTCCCTGTCGCCAAAAATCTCTTTAATTTCGGTCAAGGTTTTGAGAATTCTATGGGACGATTCGTAGAATATGATTACGCGCTCTTCATCCCTTAAAGAGTTCAGCAACTTCTTTCTCCCTTTTTTCTTCGGTAAAAAGCCAAGATAAATAAATTGGCTTAGGGGTATCCCCGAGACGGATGCCGCAGCCAAAAAAGCAGAGGGACCAGGGATGGGCACTATCTCTATCCCTTTGTTCACTGCGGCATTTATCAATTTCCAGCCGGGGTCGGATATACCTGGGGTACCGGCATCGCAGACCAAGGCAATATTCTTGCCCTCTTCTAACCGATTCAAGAGATAGTCGATTTTTCTCATCCGGGTGTACCGATGATAGCTCGTCACCGGCGTCTTTATACCGTAATGATTGAGCAATATCTTAGTATGCCTTGTATCTTCGGCGGCGATTAAATCAACCTCCTTAAGGATCCTTAAGGCACGGAGGGAAAGATCCTCAAGATTCCCTATGGGCGTAGCCACAACGAATAAAGTTCCCATCTCAAATCACCAATCTTTTACGCTGCGGGGAGTGGCTTCTTGAAAAGCTGGAGGAAGGCTATGGTCCAAGCCGAGGAAAGAAATACTCGAACCAAAGATGCAACAAATAATGAAACGATTATTCCGGGGATTGTGATGAGAATGGCGAGAAAGAGACTGACCTCAGTGGCAAGGGTCACGGGGATGGCAAAGATCATAAAGACCAGAAGGAGAATAATACCGATCCCAATTCCCACCCCGAACATGATCAACCAAAAAATCAGCATTCTCCCAATATTCTCACGGAGGAGGTGGTATCCCCTTTTAATGCTTTCAAGTACCCCCAGGTTCTCAATGACACAGTATCTCCCGGCAAAAAAATCCAAAATGGCCAGGGAAATCGAGGAAGGTATCAGGATTATAATGAGAAACAATAGACCAGAAATTAGGAAAAATAAGCCCAGAGCGGTTTCTTTGAAAGCAAAGGCAAAAATCGCGGGAAGAAGGGTCATTCCGAGAAGCAAGATAGCCATGAAAATCCAGGGAATCCAAATTCCCAAGGTTATTCCAAAAAGTGGGAACCATTTTGATAGACCATATTTGAAACCCTGACCCACATCTATTTTGTGCTCAAATTCGACATCTCTAACCATGCCGATCAACGCAGCTTGAGATAGATAATTCACGAATATGGAGAGGGCGATGATTATGAGTATAAAAAGACAGATGAAAATGAGAAGTGGCCAAGGGGGAAATCTTTCGAGGAAGGGGAGAAATTTTTCAATGGAAGTCTTGCTCCATGAAAATTCATCGGGCTGAAGTTGCCATCTCAAATTGAAGTTGTAATTCCCCCCTCCTCCAAAGATGGCAGAGAGCAAACCAAATAACCACAGAGATTTATATCTAAGGGTTATTACCCATGCCCGTTTTAATATTCCACCATAATCCACGATTAGCTCCGTATTCTCCCTCCACTTCAAACCCCATCCTACTTATCACTGCGTAGGTGATAATGGTTGGTTATCCATGAGTTACCGCATCCACGGGACATACCTCAGCACACGTACCGCATTCCGTGCACTGATCGGGGTCGATGCAATATTTATCTTCGCACTCATTTATAGCACCAGCTGGACACTCGTCGGCACAGACCCCACAGCTTAAACAGTCATCGGTTATTTTATAAGTCACCCTTGAACTCACCTCCCTGCTAACTTTAGCAAAAAGCTTAACCGCATTCTCCCCATTTGTAAAGTCCAAAAGATTAAAAAATGGTGTTAACTGTATTATTAACGAGTTAGGTTTACACTTTGCCCTTTGACAAACGCAGGATATGTTGACACTTTCGGTTAAAATGAGGTTATCCAAACCAAACCCGAAAGGAGGTCAAACATGTCCCACGATGATTTAATTATCCATCATCGTGTGCAGCTTTTCAAATATGCCAAGAGGCATAATGTGAAGGCTGCCTGCCAGATCTTTGGAATCTCAAGGACCAGGTATTACGAGCTTCTTTCCGACTTTAAGAAGTATGGCAGACTTGGTCTTGCTCCCAAGAAGAGACCCAAGTCCAAGATGCCCAACCAGATCAAGAAAGGGGTGGAGAAGGATATCTTGGATTACGTTAAGGAATATCCCACCCATGGTCCGGAGAGGATAGCCAATGAGTTGAGAAGGATAACAAATGGTCGCATCGGCTACACCGGTGGTGGAATCTACAACGTTCTGAAGAGAAACGGCTTGAACAGAAGATTTGAAAGACTTCTCTATGCTGAGGAGCAGGGAAATGGGATATTCACAGAACTCCTACAAAGGGAACTTGAGAAGAGGAAGGAAAACCACGTCGAGACGCACTATCCCGGAGAACTTCTCTCCATGGATGTGAAGCTAGTGGGAAGAATCAAGGGCATCGGGAAGATTTATCATCAGGTTGCTGTGGACTGCGATTCCTCCTTTGGTTTTGCCAAGCTCTATCTCTCGAAGAAGGCCCCACCTCTTGTGACTTCCTTGGAAATGCGGTTCTTCCAGTATATCGAGGTCTAAATATACCGCTTCATAGAGTGCTCACCGATAACGGAAAGGAATACACCGCATTGACTCCCAAAGGTAAGAGAGAGCATCTCTTCGAGAAATGCCTG
>JBFMAG010000114.1 GCA_040755895.1 Actinomycetota bacterium
ACCAAGATACTAAGGAGATACGAAAAATTGAGGAAGAATTACTCAAAGAATACCTAGAGGAAAGGAAAAAATATGTCTCCCTTTGATTCGGAGGTCATAGAAAGAAAAAACCTCTCTTTAAAAGGTTACCTACAGGACTTAGAAGCGATAAAGGATATTTCACTTGAAAATTATCAAGCGGATATCTTTCGAAAGAGGGGTATCGAGAAAACTCTCATCAATTTAATACAATGTGCCATAGATATCAATAATTATATCCTAGCCAAAATATTTAAAATTGCTCCAGCTGACAATTATGATTCCTTTATAAAACTTGGAGAAAATAAAATTATCCCCCCGGATTTTGCCCTGAAAATCGCACCCTCTACGGGATTGCGAAGTCGTCTCATTCACGAATATAACAAAATCGATGATAGAATTGTTCACGCCAGCATAAAGGATGCTCTCAAACAATTCCCTCGATATATCGAATATATTCAAAAGTTCTTGCAGTGCAGGTGAAGTTAGCGAGGCTGGCATCTCGGACAAAAATGCGAATATCTTCCCTGGATTTTTACGGCATCCAACGGGTAGGCACACCTGGGGCAGATGCCTTCCCTTCGCCCCATCAGGAACCAATCGGGGCGCTCATGGATTGAATAGTAATTTCTCACCGATTCATGGAGTACTTCCTTTATGCTGTGAAATAATCCCCTGATCTCTGCGGAGTTCAACTCGTCTACACGCCTTTGGGGATGAATCTTCGCCTGCCATAGAATCACATCGCCGTAGACGTTTCCGATCCCGGCGATGAAGCTTTGATCCATGAGTAAACTTTTTATCCTGCCCTTTCTTTTCTTCAACAGTTCGTTGAATACATCGAGTGTAAAATCCTCACTCAGGGGCTCGGGACCCATGGTGTATAGAGCCTTTATTCCGCTGAAGTCCTCGTCGGGAACCACATACATCTTCCCCAGCTTCCGCTGATCGATGAAACGAAGTTGCTTTCCATTTTCAAAGGTAAAAACGACGCGGGTATGCTTGTGTATTTCCTCCTGAGGATCGCAATAGATTAAATTCCCGGTCATCCGCAGATGAACGATGAAAGTAAAACCGTTGCTTAAAGGAAAAAGGATGAATTTGCCCCGCCGCCAAATATCGAGGATCTTGGCGCCCACGAGTCTTTCCTTGAATTCGGGCCAGGAGGGTAGTTGGATGGGATCGGGGATGAATATTTCAACGTCCTTGAAGATTTCCCTCAGAACATCGCCCTTTATTCTGTCAATCACGGCTTCGACGTCCGGTAACTCCGGCATGAATTCCACCGCACTCCCCGATAATTTACACTATATCCTCTTCTTTTCTAAGAATCTCTTTCTTGATTCGGTCAACCGTTTCTTTTAAAACCGGAAAGACATTATCTCGTATGTCGCCGGCTACGAGTACGCACATGATGTCGTCGCCCACGGATAATTGGCCTTCATATACCTCCACGAGGATATCCGTTATCCCAGGGCGAGCCTTCATTTCCTTGATTAACTCATCCAACCTTTCGCGCTCGACGTCGACCTTTACTCCGGTTACCCTCCGTCCATCCCTGGAGAAGCCCCTGACCACTCCATTGTGACAGAGGATCATACCTACTCGGTCAAAATCCGGGTGGTTCTTAATGCTCTGTAGTAGTTCAGCTATCCGCACCAAAAAATCCTCCTTTTTTAAAAATTTCCATATTTCAACTTCGATGCCCCGATTCAAAATCCTGGGAGACAGTCCTATTGGGGACCGTCCCTTCACTACCTGTTTAGCAGGCAGAGAAATTACACAAAATTTAAATTTTCAGGCGCAATTTGCAAATTGACGCGCAAATAGTAGATATCCATCAAAATTCTTACTTCTCACAGAAGCTGAAAATTGGGCAAGCCTCGCACCTGGGTCTCGCCCCGCAAACATTTCTCCCGAATTCGATCAAAGCCAGATGTACCCTTCGCTTTTCACCCGCTGGTATCACCTTCTCAAAAGCCGCTTTGATCTCATCGTAACTGGCTTTCTTATCCACCATGCCCAATCTCCTGGCAATCCTTATGATGTGTGTATCGACGGGGAAGACATCACGTCCGGCAACGAAATTGAGTAGCACATCCGCAGTTTTGGGTCCCACCCCCGGTAACTCCATCAATCTCTCTCTTGCCTCACCCTCTGGAAGCCGTAGGATCTTCATTAAATCGCCCTCGTATTGATCGAGTAAAACTGCGGCGAGTCTTTTAAGCTTGGACGCTTTGGCACGGTGGAGACCAGCGGGGCGGATGCATTCCGCAAGCTCGGCGACATCGGCTTGAAGGAAGCTTTCCGGGGTCATTTCAAATTTATCCTTAAGGTTCTCAAAGGCTTTGATATTCCCCCGCCGCTCGGTCGCCTGTGAAAGGATGGTGGAAACCAGAACCTCGAAGGGGGAAAGATCTTTAGCCCAAAGTGGCACCGAGTAATTCTCGGCGATGATCCTTATGGCTTCACCAAAAATAAGGTCAGACCTCCTCATAGCCCCTCACCTGCGAGGTTAAAATCTTATTTCAAATCTACCCTTCTTTGAATGATTCTTCAACATTAAGTTGAATGGAATGAAAAGTCTACCTGACGGTAGACAGGCAAATTTTTAAGTTAAGATTTATCATGCCTGGTAAATCAGCATATCGAGTCTGACCGGAAGGAGGATACATTGGGTCGTGTGGTAAAAGACCCCGAAGAACGTAAAATCGAGTTACTGAAAACAGCTCGGGATTTGTTTTATGAGTTAGACTACGAACAAACCTCGGTGCAGAAAATAAGACTGGTTTTAAGGGTTTAAGAATTGACTCCCCAATAAAACCGGTATAGTATACCTTATCATCCGACCAATTGAAATCTCGCAACGCAAAGAAATGAAACAAACTGGGGAGTTGTTCTATTCATGCGTAAACCCCAAGTTTTATCCCTGCCATCGAGGGATGCTCTCTTCATCTTGCTGTGCGTCATCATCAATCTGCACCAACTCAAGTCAGTGATCTCTCTAGCCGAACCGAAATTTCTCCTCCTCTTCCCCTCCACAACTATTCTAGTTGCCATCATTTATCTACTATTCGATATCATCGCTCGAAACAAGGAGCAAATAAGGGAAAAGGATGCCTTTAAATGGAAAATGTGTATGCTTGGAATACTCATCTTGCTCGTGGGCATCCTACCCGGAGCCGTGAGGATTGGATTAAGACTTCAATCTCAACCCCATGAATTTTGCCACGACGGAGTGGTTCAAACGGAAGAAGCGATGAAGATGATCCTGCTAGGGAAAAATCCCTACTCCGAAGATTATTTTCAAACGCCCATGAAGCATTGGGCGGATAAATGGCCTGAATCGACGACCCTCACCCACTACATTTATCTTCCATTCATTTTTATCTCTCCCTTGCCCTTTTATCTCACCTGTAAAGTTCTTCTCGGATGGTTCGACCTTCGCCTGATATATCTTGCGGTTTATCTTCTGACCATTTTTCTCTTGCTCAAATTCCCCCGCGATTATTCCAACAAAATCTGCTTAGTCACCCTGTTTGCACTGAATCCCAATTTTTTGCATTATCTGTCGTGGGGAGTTAATGACATATTGCTCATGGGATTGCTCATCCTGACCATCTACGCTTTAAAAATCAAAAATTTTTTACTGTCGGCTCTATCCTTTGGGTTAGCCCTGGTTACTAAGCAATTCGCCTGGTTGCTGACTCCCTTTTACCTTCTATACCTCTACCGATTCAAAGAAAGAGATAAAACCTCGCTAGCGAAAAATATCCTGGTAATTCTTCTAGTTGTTCTTATTTTCATGGCTCCCTTTCTCGCCTGGGACCATGCGAGCTTTAAAGACGATGTGATCGATTTTCCTTCGGGAAGAGCCAAAATCAGCTGGCCCATGGGAGGATGGGGAATCGGTGGAACCCTCGTCGCACTTAAATTTGTAAAGCCCACGGATTATTTCCCCTTCTGGATATTCTATGTCCTCCTGGTTTTTCCGCTGATGATCTTACTTCTGTGGAGACAATATCGCTACAATACTCTTTCAATGGTGTTGACCGGTTATTTGATTACGCTCTTTATCTTCCAATATTTCTCCCGTTACTTTCACGGAAACTACCTGGATTACCCATTCACATTTTTGTTATTGATAATATTCGGGGATTTAAAGCAATGAGGTTTCTAAATGCTTTCTCCTTGGGGCAACCGATTTCTCTTTGTTTACAATATTTGCAGACGAATGAGCCCCTTATAACTGCGTTGCCGCCAAAGGAGAGAATGACTAAAATTGCTAGCATTGCTAGAAGAAGCCAGGTAATGCAGCAATGCCATAGCGCCCACGGAAGAGCAAGCAGGCAAAGAGTCAGTCCCGGTGCGCTCCAAGCCACCGGGCGTGTTGTAGCCGGACCGTGGATGCGGTGGTACACGAATAGGTTTGACTCCGAGTGACGATACTAGGTTTGCTCTTCAAGCTTCTTTAAGTAGTTTTCGAGCTTCTTGATCTCTTCACCGAAGCCCGCCCAATCGCCAGCTTTGAGTCGCTCCTGAGCCTCATTGAAGTGAGTAATAGCGGCATCGATGAGTTTTCCGATGGGCAATTCTTCCTCCTGGGGAGGTTTTATCCGCTCGCGGGGCACTTCCCTCTCTCCGAATATTACCCGCAACGTCGTCTCGAGGTTTTCTTCCATGGCAATGCGATTGCTGAAGGCAACGATCACCCTCTTTAGTTCGGGAAGCTTTGTTTGCTCTGCCTCCAAATAAAGAGGCTCGATGTAGAGGAGTGATTGTTCAATGGGAATGACGAGCAAGTTACCTCGAATCACTCGAGAGCCTCTCTGACCCCAAAGGGTCAATTGTCTGGAAATTTCAGGATGCTGATTGATGCGTGCCTCGATCTGCATGGGTCCGTAAATCAGTTTTTCCTTGGGAAACTTGTAGACTAAAAGCTCCCCATAATCCGGTAGGTCGCACTTGGCACACACCCAAGCGATCATATTATCCCGATTCGCGGGTGTGAACGGTGACATGAGGATGAATTCTTCCTTTGGATGATCCGGCAGCCTCATGATGATATAATACGGCTCTATCTTCTGCTCACCTTCCTCATAAATCTCCTCTGGAAGGGTCCACAAATCTTCCTTGTTGTAGAAGACTTGAGGATCTTGCATATGGTAGGTACAGTACATTTGAGCCTGGACTCTGAATAACTGTTCAGGATATCTAACGTGCTTCTTCAAATCAAAGGGCATGACCTCGAAGGGCATGAATAAATCGGGAAAAATTTTGGCGTAGGTATTTATGAGCGGATCCTCCTTGTCCAGAAGATAGAAAACAACATCTCCATTATAGGCATCGATGACCATCTTCACGGAATTTCGGATGTAGTTACCGTGCCCATCAAAGTCTCTGCCCTTAAAGGGTTCGGAATAGGGATACATATCGGTGATGGTATAGGCATCCTGAATCCAGTAGAGTTTGCCGTCTTCAGAGACGACGAGGTATGGATCGGGATCGTAATACAAAAATGGTGCTATTTTCCTTACACGCTGAGTAATTTGGCGATAATACATGAATCTACTTCTGGACGTGATTGCATCGGAAAGGAGAATCTTTATGCTCCCGAATCTCAAAGCGAAGGCGAGCTTTCCAAGGAGAGATTTGACTGGAACTCCACCCCGTCCCTTGTAAGTGGTCCATTTATTTTTGTCGCCCTTGGGATAATCAAACTCCCTTTCCTTGGTCTTCACTATGACATACTCATTGGCTACCTCTCCGTAGTATATTCCTGGGCGAATGATTTTCAGATTGACCTTTGATCTCGGTGGGATATCCTTAATGAGCAAATCTGGCAAACCCTCTGGAGTGACCGTATTCACGGGATTCATGACCAGACCATGTCCATGGGTATAGACCAAATGTCGGTTAATCCAAGTTTTTGCAGCCGGGGGAAGTTGATCCTGTGCTAATTCCCTTGCAGATAGGGTAACCTGCCGATACTCACCATCCAAGTGATAGCGGTCGATGTCGACGTCTCGGAAATTATAATACAATCTTATTTCCTGTATCTGACCATAAGTTTTCCTTAAAGGGCGCCAATCCCAGAGCCTTACATTTTTTATCGTGGCCTCATTCTTTCGGATATCATCCAAAGTCAAAGTTTCTGTGGCTGGAAATTCTCGCTCTTTTATTTTGTTTAAATCGTAGGCCTTTCGAGTATATTCGATGTTCAGCCTGATATATGGTCTTTCCTTGGCAATCTCATTGGGCAGAACCCGATACTGCTGGACGATGGCGGGATAGATGGTGCCAGCTACGATAGAAGCCAGTATGAGTAAACTTATGCCCGTGACGGGAAGCCTCCAACCACGGTAATAAATATTGATTATAAAGAGAGCGGCGCAAAATAAAGACATGATGATCAGGAGCTTCAGGGCCGGAAGTTGAGCATGAATATCGGTATAGCTCGCTCCAAAAGCCACCCCTCGCGGAGAATATAAAAGCTCGTATATGTTCAGCCTATAGCCCCAGGCGATGACGACCAAAATTAATCCGCATAATACTGAAAGATGTGCTTTGGCCTGAGGTACGATCCTCACCAGTCTTGAGAGGCGAGTCTCCCTCCTCCTGAATAGAATGGCTCCCTCAAACCAGTACACGAAGATCGAAGCCAGCAGAGCAACCACCAGTGAATACAAAACCCACCACCATAAATAGCGGTAGAAGGGTAAGGTAAAAACATAGAAACCTACATCGCGGTGGAAAATGGGATCGGCGACTTTGAAGGGGACTTGATGGAGATAGCGCAAGACCATATTCCATTGATCTGCAAAACTACCCGCGGCGATGGCGCTGAAGAATAACGCAATGACCAATAAGATTAAATTGAAGTATTTCCTATAGACTCCTCTATAGATCTCAATTAACTCCTGTTCGATGGTTACATATTTTGGAGAAAGATATCTAGCGAGGATAACATTTACGTAAAAGATGATGAGGAAGAAAACCCCGGAAAGCAACGCGAGGAGAACTTGAGTCGATAGAATTTTCAAGAAGACTGATGCATACCCTATCCTTTTAAACCACAACCAGTCGGTGTAAAGTCCAGCCGCTTTTCCCAAGCTCAGCAAAATCAATGCAAGGATTAAAATCAGAATCCATTTGATCCTTCTCATATTTGCCCCTCGCTTTAAACAGATTTACCTTTAT
>JBFMAG010000115.1 GCA_040755895.1 Actinomycetota bacterium
AAATTTTTTATACCCCTAATTCAGTCTTCACCTTGATCAGTCGGATTATATCACTCCTCGTGACCAGCCCTACCAAGCTGCCGTTCTCATCCACCACTAAAAGATGACCTATTTCCTCCCTGGCCATCTGCATCAAGGCATTGACGGCATCCTCGTGATAACTTATTATGCAATTCCCCTTTAGAGGGACCACTATTTCCCTCGCGGTTACCCTTGACCAATCCTCTTGAGGGACTTCTTTAATATCGTGTAAGGTGATTACCCCCAAAAGCTGATCATTCTCCACAACGGGGAACCGACCGTATCGGTATTTCAAGAAGTACTCATTGACCAACCTATCCAGGGTTATTGAAGGATCAATTGTTTGGATATCTTTGCTCATGATCTCGGCGACCTTAATCCCAGATAACGATCTTTGGAGAATAAGCTGTTGATAACTTGTCTGAGCAGCGTGGTTAAGAAACCATCCGATCAAAACCAGCCAAAGGGCACTGATATCACCCAGAACGAAAACCATCATGAACCCAAAGAAGATGAGGGAAAAAGCTATTCCCTGACCAGCTTGGGAGGCAATCTTTGTGGCCCGTTGCATATCTTTCATCCAATACCAGAGTCCAGCTCTCAAAACTCTTCCTCCATCAAGGGGAAATCCCGGTAAAAGATTGAAAACGGCCAAAGCCAAATTGATCTGCCAGAGCAATAGAAAGGAGGCGCCAGCCATCTCCAAACCCAGACCCCTAGCCCCCACCCAAATCAAACCGAAAGAGAAGGATAAGAAAAAGCTCGAGAGGGGACCGGCGATGGCCATTTTGAACTCAACCTCTGGATTTTCTGGCTCTTTGGACATCTGGGCCACTCCGCCGAAGATAAACAGGGTAATTTTCTTTATGGGGATACCGCTTTTTTTAGCTATGTAGGAATGGGATAGTTCGTGAAATAAAACCGAAGCAAAAAGCAAAACGGAAGTGACCGTGGCATTGATTATACCGACAACCAGAGGGAGATTAAAGGGTTTTAACTGAAAACGCAGGGTTAAGTCGATGGTGAGTAGAGCAAAGATGAAAAACCATGTATAGTTCAACTCTATGGAAATACCGAATATCCTTCCCAGACGGACCGAACCAAAGGGAATCAACGTACCTTCTCCTTATCGCCCAAAACCGATTTCCCCCAACTCCAGAATAAATCAAGTACAAACCCAATACAACCAAAACACTCTTACATGGTTCACCGTTCACAGTTCACGGTAAAAAAATGGACCATTAACGAGTTTGGTTTACACTTTGGCATTTAAGGGAGGGGTAAGTGCTTAAGAAAGTGTCGGAGCCCTCCTCAAATGAAAAATTTAAAATGGAAAATTTAAAACCTACAACCTAGAACCTTCAACCCCGGAGCCTTGAACCTATAATTTCAAATCAAATTTCTCCCGCATTTTCTGCAATATTTTCTTTGCTCCTTGCTCGGGTGTCTCCCTATCGGACTCGATGATCACCTCAGGAGCAAGGGGCTCTTCGTAGGGAACCTGGGCTCCTGGCACGGTGGTGGCCTCTTCTCTCTTGACAGCCCGGTAAATCCCCTTGGGATCTCTTCTCATGCACTCCTCAAGGGGACACTTCACGTAAACCTCCATGAAATTTTGGATCTCCTTCCTTGCCTTATCTCTAAACTTCCGCTTATTCGCCGTGGCATCAAAGACCACGTTTATCCCATGGTCCACGAGCATCTTACCCAAACAGACCAAGACATTGTAGAAAAATTCCCTCTCCTCCTCAGTGTAAGTGGAAAGGGTGAGGAGCTTACTTCTCAGATCATCCGACTCCAAAATCTCCACATCTATCTCCCGTTCCTTGAGCAACCTTCTGACCGCTTGAGCGATGCTGGATTTGCCCGAAGCTGGAAGACCCGTTATCCAAAGGGCAAAACCCCTCTTACCATCGTTACCTTCCATCTTACCCCACTAATAGACCCAATTATAATTCAAAATTTAAAAATCAAAATGAAAAATGACAAATTAAAATTCAAAAAGTTCTAAAATTTTTGGAATTTGATCTGCCTGCCTGTCGGCAGAGAGGTAATTTTGATTTTTGATCTTTGCATTTTAAATTTTTACTAACTGGGCTCAAAGTAAGAATTAACGTTATGAATATCGAATTTTTCGACATCGAGAACATTGATGATGAAATTGAAAAGTTTCTTTCGAACATCATCCGCAAGATTTGGATACCATATGGGGCTGGCTATGACCAAACCACGCCAGGCATAAAAGGGCTGACAAACCAGGAAAATCTCTTCATCCCCCGTCTTTTCAAGATAGTTCTGAACGAATTTTAGGAAAAGGTTTCGAAAAGGCTCTTTGAGCTCGCCATATTTCTGAAGGGAATAAAAGATATAGTTGATGCTCATGGCGGTGAAATCATCCGCCGGTTCTCCCCATTCGCCACGGCTCCTATCCAAAACCCAGAAATCCAATCCGCTTTTAAACAAAACATTCCAAGGATGGAAATCGCCGTGGACCTGGGAAAGACGATATCCTTTATCCTTAATCCTCCATCTCCACTCGATGCATTTTACCTCCACTTTCTGGAAAAAGTCCTCGGCGACGAAATGCCAATCCCTGGGGTAGCTATCGATGAGCCCCATGATGCATTCCCCATGTCCCACCAAATCTCTGATCCTTCGGGTATAAAGCTGGAGGTCATCCTTCTTCAGAGTGTGGATTTCCACGAGATAATCGCTCAACACTTGGGCGCGCATGACGTCTTCCTCGCTGATCGTCTCCTGCTCCTTGATGCGTTCCAGATCGTGGAAATATTCTTTTCCCTCTATGTACTCATCGAGCAGGAAGAATTCCACTGCCTCACCCAATGAGATGAGAGAACCCGTTCTGGTAAAGGCTCCCACATCCAAAGAGGAGATATGCTTGGGGAGTTTATTATAGGTTGAGTGAGCCAGGAGGAGAGAGCAAGCCCTATCGGAGAAATGATCGTGTCCAAATCCCTCCGCTTTCATGGTTTCAAGAACCGCCCTTTTTCTCTGGCCATCCATCTCAAATTCGATTAAAATCGGGCTCCCGTAACCGAATCCCTTCAATTCATCCTTCTCTTTGAGATCCGTTAAGCCCCCTATGGAAAGGATGTTAACCTCCCTTCCATAAAGACGGCAGAGGTAGTTTCGAAGATTTGCTACCTTTAACATTGAAGCCTCCTTTTTATCCTAGGTCGTTGAAGATGGGTATTCTTACCTCTGACCTTCAACCTAGAACCTAGATGTATTAACCGCAGAACATTGGTTACACTCTTACATGGTTCACCCTTTACCGTTCACGGTTCAAGTAATATATATCGAGATTGAGTTTATTCAAATCTAGCTCCCTTTAGAGCCGTGCTGCAGATGCATTTCCTCTCCTTGGGCAACTTTGGAATCATGGCAAAGAGCAGCTTTCGAACCCTCTCATTATTTTCCTGAAAAACCCTGAATACCTCTTCCGCCGTGACCGGTTCAACCTCAGGCATCCCTTCCAACCCCACGTCATAATCGGTGATGAGCGCGATGGCCACATAGCATAGCTCTAATTCCCTGGCGAGATGGACCTCCGGGTATTGAGTCATATTGATGACTTCCCACCCCTGTGAGGAAAACCACTTGCTCTCCGAACGAGTGCTGAACCGAGGGCCTTGGATGACCACCACCGTGCCCCCTTCGTGAACATTTATCCCGATCTCTTTAGCGGTCTCATGGGCGATCTTCCTCAGCACAGGACAGTAGGGGTCGGCTGCACTCACATGGGTGGATATGGGACCATCATAGAAGGTATCCCTTCTACCCCTCGTTCTATCCACATATTGATCACAAATGACAAAATCCCCCCGCTTTACGTGGGGCTGCAAGCTTCCCGAAGCACATGGGGCGATAATCTGGATCACACCCAATTGCTTCATGGCATAAATATTCGCCCGATAGTTTATCATGTGCGGGGGATATTGGTGGTATCTTCCATGGCGAGGAAGGAAGGCTACTTTCCTTCCCCCGATGTCCCCGATAGCAATCCTATCGCTGGGGAGTCCGTAAGGAGTCTCAATGGCGTATTCCCTTACACCCTCTAAGAATGAATAAAATCCTGAACCCCCGAACACCCCTATTTCTGCCCTGGGTTGAACCATAAATCATCACCCTCCTTTAGTTCACGTATTAATACTAAGATGAGTCGTAAATCTAACTCTTATAAAGGGTCGCTTGTAGAGCGAGTGTGAGCGACGGCGAATTATACCCACCCAGAATGCCTTTTAAACTCTTATGGTCAATGGTGAACGGTGCTACTATTTGCTCTCGACTTTCTGAAACTTGGTGCCGCCACAGTTCTCGCACTTCCTGGGTTTGCAACGCCCCTCTTTAATGGCGCCACACCCCAGACATTTCCAAATGGCCATTTCCCTCACCCTATAATTCGTTGATTAGATATTGTTCTTTAAAATCATTTTAAATTCTGGATTGTCATTTTACACTTTGCATTTTGAATTCGGATAGGGTTTGGCTTCATTAATGGAACCCATCGATAGACTTTTCAAAGGGTGTTCAACCTCGATGATCTTTTCTTCCTCTCCAACCCCACGATACCCTACTTTTACTCGAGGTAAATTTCTAGCCTTGCTGTACCTTGCGGTCAAGATGGCTGCTTCCTTAATGGTCTGTTCCCCAACATTTTTGCCCCTGACCAGAGTCCGCGGACCGGGATATCCCTTAACCTGAAAAATCCAATCCTCGGGTTGGGTGAGCTTCAAAAAGAGTTCACTCTCCCTTTGATTTCTGGCCACAACTATTTTTACCCCTTCTGGGGAGCAGAAGTGTCTCCCCAATTTGAGCAACTCCAAATCGTTGATGGTGGGATCCTTCTTCTCCGCCAGCAAATCCCTTAGCCGTTGAGAAAAAATGGGATCCGTGAGTAGACATCCTCCCGCAGGGGTGGGAAAATCTTTAAAACCATACCTTTCCGCCAACTCCAGCTGGGGCTTGCGTGATCGTCCCTGAATGGATAGGAGCCTCTCTTTATCCACCAATCCCTTCTCCTCGGGTACCGTTGGAGGAAGCAATTTAGCCGAGAGAGGTCGCAAAAGGTACCCCCTGTAACCCGATTCCTTCTCCACAATCCTTAAAGCCATTCTGTTCTGCGATTTTGGACGTTCTCCAAGGACTTCTCCGCTTACGATGAAGGATGCTCCAATTTGTTCCATAAATTCCCCGGCCTTCTTGACCATGAAGGCGTGACAATCGATGCAGGGATTCATATATTTTCCATATCCGTACTTCGGTCTTTTAACTATTTCCAAATGTTCATGGGTGATATCGAAAATATGAAGGGGTATCGAGAGCTGTTTGGCGGCTTCCTTAGCCATTTTGGCTGAAAAGAAAGGGGTAACAAAACTCACCCCGACAACTTGGATACCATGCTCCTGGATTACCTTTACTGCAAGCATGCTGTCCAATCCACCCGAAAGCAGAGCCACCGCTTTTGTCACATTCATCCCACCTTTTGTTCACGGTTCACAGTTCACCGTTCACGGTAAATACCTTTTTAAATATACGGGTCATAAATACCGAATATTCTCAGATAATCACGCATAAGGTAAATTCTAAAATTATGGCCCAGCTCTTTTAAAATCTTTTAAAATCTTACGGTGAAGTCATCGGTATTCGGCCAAAATTGTTTGACCCCCGTAGACCTGTTCACTGCGTCTTACTTTAAAGTCCAAATTTTCCTTCCCTGTCCGGGGAGGCAAAATTATGAGATCGACCTGTGAACCACGCTCGATGAAGGAAAGCTTTTGTCCAATTTTCAAGAATTCTCCCTCTCTAACGAAACAAGTGATCTTATTGACGAATCTGTCCGCTATTTCCACGACGATGACGGAAATATCCTTGCCTTCCAGAACTAGGACGTTGCGCTCGT
>JBFMAG010000116.1 GCA_040755895.1 Actinomycetota bacterium
CCATTACTTCCCGTCCCTGTTCTAAGACCAAATCCGCGGTAATAAGGGCACCACTTTTCTCACCCGCCTCCACGATTACCACGCCTAGGGAAAGTCCGCTGATAATCCGGTTTCTCGCGGGGAAGTTTTGAGCAAAAGGTGGTGTACCCAGGGGTTGTTCTGAGATAAGGCTCCCTTCATTGCCGATCTTCCGATATAATCTTCTATTTTCGGGTGGATAGACTTCATCCAGTCCACAACCGAGGACTCCTATTGTGCCGCCTTGTCCCTTTAGGGCACCCAAATGGGCGTGGCTGTCTATTCCCCTGGCCATACCACTGACAATGGTGATTCCAAATTTGGAGAGCTCCTCGGCCAATCCTTCGGCTACGGTTTTACCATAAATACTGGCGCGTCTGGCTCCCACAATGGCGATGGCATAAGTGTACCTTTTTATCAAATCTCCTTTGGTGAAGAGGATTGGAGGGCTGTGAATTTCCCTAAGAAGCATCGGATAACGGGAATCGGAGGGGGTTAAAAGTTCTATACCCTCCGATTCAAGCCTTTGAAGTTCGGTGTCAAGATTTATCCCGTCCCTTGCAGCTGCAATCTTTTGAGCCACATCAGGTGATGTTCCAAGCTTTTCGATTAAATCCTTCGAGGTTGCCTCCCAAATATGCTGCGGGGAGCCGAAACATTCGATGGCTTTATTCAGTCTCCTATCTAGCTCCGGTATAAGCTTTAATCCCAGCCAAAACTTCTTGTCCGACAATTTTGTTACCTCGGGTGCAAGTATCATTGAGTAATGTAACTATGAAATTTCCTGCCAATTTTTTCACTACATCATGAAATCACGATCAAGGCTTCTATATTGGACGGCTTCCGCGATGTGCTCCAGTTCTATTTCCTCCTTTTCGGCAAGGTCAGCGATAGTTCGGGCAACCTTTAAAACGCGGTCGTAAGCCCTAGCGGAAAGGCCCAATTTATCGATAGCATTCTCCAGGAGATGAAATGCAGAATCTGAAAGCTGGCAGAATTCCTTAAGATGTCGTGGCTTCATCTGAGAATTACAGGAGATTTTGCATCGGGAGAATCTCTTCCTCTGGCGCTCTCTAGCCCGTTGCACTCGCTTCTTTATGACATTGGAGCATTCTCCAGGATTCTCCCGCGTCAGTTCATCCTTAGTCAATCGGGGAACCTCCACATGAATATCGATTCTATCCAAGAGCGGTCCAGATATCTTTCCCCTATATTGCTGGATTTTGGCTGGGGTACAGGTGCATTCCTTTAATTTATCTCCAAGGTAACCGCAGGGACATGGATTCATCGCCGCAATGAGGGTGAATCTTGCTGGGTATGTTAAAGAGGTCATGGCTCTGGAGATGGTCACGTGACCATCCTCAAGAGGTTGACGGAGAACCTGCAAAGCATTCTTGTTAAACTCCGGGAATTCGTCCAGGAATAATACTCCATGGTGGCTCAAAGATATTTCCCCAGGTCGCGGATACTGACCTCCGCCGACCAATCCCGCATTGGATATGGTATGGTGAGGAGCCCTGAAAGGTCTCGTGGAGATGAGGGGTGTATTGGATAGCATCCCGGCTACGCTATATAATTTGGTAACCTCGATGGCTTCGTCAAGGGTCATATCCGGCAGAATGGTTGGAACTCTTCTTGCCAACATCGTCTTGCCCGAGCCCGGTGGACCAATCATGAGCACATTGTGACCTCCAGCCGCGGCTATCTCCAAGGCTCTTTTCGCATGTTCCTGTCCTTTTACCTCTGAAAAGTCAACATCGTATTCTTGAGAATGTGAGAAGAGATTATAGAGATTCTGGGTTACTGGAGGGATGGTTATCTTGTCATTGAAGAAATCCACGACTTCTTTGAGGGTGGATACCGGTATCACTTCTAAATTTTTTTCGACCAGAGCGGCTTCAGAGGCATTTCCCTTAGGAACAATGATACCTCTTTTCCCCTCGTGTTTGGCACAAAGAGCTATGGGTAAAACTCCACTTATTCTTCTCACCTCGCCGGTCAAAGAGAGCTCGCCAATGATGGTATAATCATTGATTTTAAGGGGCGATACCTGCTTAGTGGCTAGGAGTATCCCCAAGGCTATGGGAAGATCAAAGGAAGGACCCTCTTTTCGTATATCGGCGGGGGCTAAATTGATGGTTATCCTCTTCAGTGGAAATTCGTACTCGGAGTTTGAGATTCCCGATCTGACTCGCTCTTTGGACTCTTGGATGGCGGCATCTGGAAGACCCACGATGTTGAAGGCGGGGAGACCCAATGAAATATCGACCTCTACTTCAACCTTAAAACCGTCCATTCCCAAGACCGAGGCACTTTCAACCTTTGCTAGCATATTGCCTCCTCTTCTAGTGGAGTTTCAGCTCGAATTTTACCATTACCTTTGGTAGAACTACTAATAATAAAGGGTCTTCATCTTTATAACAATTCTCCCTAGAGTTCCTGACTCCTCCTAGAGAATTGTTGACTTACAAATAACGACAAGCATTCGTATCACTATACCTAACTTAGATCCATTATCGCCCAGGATACCTTCCCTTGTATCTTTTCCCTAGAAAACCGCTTAATTCTTCGAACTTTTCATTGACCATCGATGCTATAGTCGTATCATTTTCAAGGAGTGCCACTGCACTGCCAGCGTATTCAAATAGGGTTCTGCAGATTTTTGACTGAGCCTAAGAAATATCCTGTAAAAAGCGGTTGATTTCCCCTTTCATCCTCAGGGTGCTATCGGCTTCTCGGGCTTCTGAGATTATGATGAGGTCAATTCCCATCTCCCTTACTGCTTCAAGGAGAGGCTGAAGGCGCAATTCCCCTTGACCATAGGAAATGTGTTCGATTTCTCCCCGCTTTCCGTAGGAAACATCCGTAAAATGAACGTGTAATGGGTGGAGAAATTCCTCCCCCAAAGCATCTCTAATGGCCTTAAACACCAGCTTGAAGTTTTCTTTGCTGGTCAGAGATCCACCCGTGGTGGCATGGATGTGAGCTAAATCAATTGCGGGTACGGTATTTTTACTCGTCTTTATTATCCCCAATAAATCTCCTAGTTGACCGAATTGTCCAAGTTTCCCGGTATTTTCTATGCCGATCTTCACCATGTAACCTCTCTCTAAAAGCCGCGTGTTGAGCTGGGCTATGTTATCCTTTATGATCTGGGATACTTTGGCTTTATCCCTGCCCAAGAGGAATCCGGCGTGCACTACCATGATCGGTACCCCCATCAGCATTGCAAGGTGAGCTGTGTGTTGAAGTACATTTAAGGCTTGTTCCCTCTTTTTAGGTTCCTCTCGACTTAGAACTGCAAAATAAGGAGCGTGAACGGAAAGGTATATTTCTGCTTCTCTTGTAAGCTCTCCCAGTAGCTTGCATTGTTTTTCATTGAGATAAAACCCCCTAACAAACTCGATCTCGCAAGCGCTATATCCCCTTTCCTTCAGAACGCTCATAGATTTTTCCAAATTTTTTCTGTCGGGTAAACCAGATGGACCAAATCTTACACTAAATGCCGGTTTAACCTTTTCGGTTATAGGAATGGCTTTTGTTTTCATCTTTCTAGCCATGATCGCTTGGCGGCGTTTATCAAAAGTCCCCAATACCTCCGTGATATCCTGTTTTAACTCTAAAGTTGGCTTAAATAAATCACCCACTTTTTTTAACCTATTAAGGATGGTGAAGATGTTAAATCTCTTTGGATTCAAGCCCTCCTTCAATTCCTCCCATGCAATGGGGGTTGACACGGGTGCCCCCTCTAATGGTCTTAAGCTGTAGGGAGAGGCAAGCGTCTTTCCTTTAGCATTTTGAGTGTAATCTATGCGAATGTCCCTCCTTTTCTCTACATTCCACTCCATGCAAACTTTTTCTGGATAGACACGATGAATGATGTAACTCACTCTCGTGGCAAAATTTCTGGTATCTTCGTAGGTAAATTTCCTCTCAATGGGGACATAGATGTGAAGACCGGTAGCCCCCGAGGTTTTTATGAAGGATTTGAGTTCGAATTCATCCAGAACTCGTTTGATAAGATGGGCTATCTCTATGGTATCATGGAAGGTTGCAGGTGGGAAAGGATCAAGATCGAAGATGGCAAAATCGGGACAGTCTGGTTTATCAGTGCGCGAAAACCAGGGATGAAACTCTATGCAAGCCTGATTTGCCAGCCATACCAGGCTCTTTAAATCATTGGCCAAGCAAAAATTTATGGTCTCACCGTCCTCCGAATGATACAGCCATGTCTCAAGCCAGGGAGGGGCGTGCTCGGGACAGTTCTTCACGAAGAAGGAAGGACCATCGATTCCATCGGGATAGGGATGGAGCGTTAAGGGACGATCTTTTAGGTGAGGAAGCAAGTACGGGGAGATATCTATGTAATATTTCATCAAGTGAGCTTTAAGGATCCCCTCTTTTGCCCAGAAAATTTTATTGAGGTTCGAAACCTCTACTTTTTCCCCATCCATTTCGAGGAATTGTTTAGTCATTTTCCTTTTACCCTGTTTCTTCAGCCCTATTTTATGCCATCTAAATCTACTTTACCATTCAACGTCTTCACTTCATTCATATTTGGTAAAATAAATATAATAACCTTATGAGGTTGTTGTAAATCAAATGAGGTTAAAGAGTTTTAGTTCGTTAGAAGGGAGTGAAAACGTGGTAAAAAGTGAGCTAGAAGCCTTTTTTGAGGAGGGAATGGACTTCTTAAAATTCCTTGAGAAATTGGGAAAGATTTACCCAAATTTTTTCCGTACCACCAAGGAAAACGAATCCCTTGAGAAGATCAATGGCCAAATCGCGGATACTCTTGGTATCATTGCACGAGATTTGTTGAGCTCCCCTTATACCGTTGAAAACATATCGCACCAATCTCTCATGCACATTTTCTTGGATCAAAGGGGAGCTCGCTGTAAAGAACTTGAAGAAGCGGTCTATGTTTTGTCTCTCCCCTCACACGCCTCCAATTTGATAAAGATATTCGATTTAGCCTACAAAAAAGAAAAAATCCTAACAGAACACGTTGATGTCGTTCAAATAAACAAAGTCTCGAAACGCAAAAAAAGAATTTAAACTTCCACAACTATGCGTGTATTGGTTTCCGTGATCCCATCGATACCATGTATTTTCGCGAGCACCAAATCGGCTAAAGCTTTATGATCCGCTGCTTCGACGAAAGCGATGAGATCTCCGGGTTGACCCCAACAAGCGTGTACGGACTTTACCCCCTCAATTTTGGAAATCGCTTGGATTGCATCCTTTATTTTGCCCGCCTGAACTTTGATGAAGACATATGCTGAAACCATTTAATCGCCCCCTTTCAATGATTCCGTGTGCTTTTTCTGCTTTGACCAGATCTCCACTCATAGACCCATTTGTATTCTTCATCCCAGACCTTTTTATATATTTGGGCCACATTCTGCGCATACTCTCTTAAGTGTGGAATGAATTCATTGAATAAACTCTCCGCTCCCTTGTGAGTTGGATAAGCACCATATTTTTCGACCAATCCAGCCATTGCACCCGGATGGTCAATTAAGGGACAAGGTCTGAGATCGTTATGCCCAAAGGGCTGGCTTTCCCTAATTGCTTTGAAGAAATCGGAATTGAGGATCTCCACCAAGCTTTTGTCCTTGATATTGTCGACGGCAAAGTGGCAAAAGATACACGGTTCTACATCACCCTTGTTATTTATGTGGACATAGAGCTTTCCTCCAGCAAGACAACCCTCCACCAAGGGTCCATCACCCCAAAAGTCCACGAGCAGAATGGGCTTTCGCGATCTTAGATGGTTAACTCTGGCTCTTACATAGTTCCTCTGCTCCGGTGTGGGCATTAGACTCAGATCGCAATCGCGGCCAATGGGCATGTAGTGGAAATACCAACCCAGAGCAGCTCCTTTTTCCACGAGCATATCGACGAATTCATCGCTTACGACCACTTTATAATTGTGACGTGTTGAGCAAACGGAGAAGAAAAATAAGACTCCCGCTTCTCTTAGGTGATTCATGGCGCGCATGATCGCATCGAAGGTCCCTGGACCACGGCGGGCGTCTGTTTCCTCTTTGAACCCCTCAATACTAATGGCCGGGGCAACGTTGCCCAGTTCTGCGAGTTTTTCAGCCATTTTCTCATCGATCATCGTTCCGTTGGTGAAGACCTGGAAGACCACATTCCTATGATCCTCAAAGATCTCAAGAGTGGGTTCATATATGAAGGGTTCACCACCCACCAGGGTTATGAAGTTCACGCCGATTTCCTTGCACTCTTCGAGTAATCTGTCTAGAGTCTCGGGATCAAGATCTGAAGCCCTATTGTATTGGCTAGCATAGCATCCCCTGCAGTGTAAATTACATCGCATGGTTGGACTTATGAGTACCACGAAGGGCGGGGGTTCACCATACCTTGTCCGATACGCCGCTCTCGTGGTTCCCTCAGCGAAGATCGACTGAACGATAAAATTTATCAGCAGACCCCTTTTGCAGTTCGGATGCAGTTCCCTGAAGAGTCGTCTAGCTAGGTCTTTAACGGGATGGTTGCTCTGGAACGCTGACCTTACAATCTGTATGGTTTCTCTCTTAACCTCGGTTCTAGTCAGCCTCTCGAGTAGGTAGGTGATTTTTATCAGGGTTTCATCGGAAGCTTCGGTTAAAAGGTTTAAAAGACAAGAAATTACCCACTCTATGGAGTACGCTTTGACTTTATAGGAAATATTTTGTAAGGTTGTCGGCGCCTGCATTTTGTCTCCTCCCAACTCGATGAGACATCTTGCAAGCCCTACTTATTGGATACATATTTTTGATTAAATCGTCAACACCCTTAAGCAGCTGGTATAAAATTCCAGAAAAATTGCGGGATTAAAAGGCGCTTTCCATATGGAGAATTTCTGGTTTACCTTTTTGATTCAGGAGAATTGAGAGGACATCAAATCTCAGATTGGAGATGTTATTTGCTTTTGGGTGAGTTAATAAATAAAACTGGGCTATCATCTTCAAACGATTTTGCTTATGGGTGGTCACCGCTTCAAAGGGTTCTCCAAATTCCTTATTTTGCCTCGTCTTCACCTCGCAAAAGATAAGGATATCACCGTTTAGTGCGATGATGTCTATCTCACCCAACTTGCATCGAAAATTCCTCTCTATGATCTGATAACCCTTCTTTCGGAGGTGAGAACAGGCCAGCTCCTCACCACTTAGACCTATCGACATGAGGAAACCTTCCTATAAATTTAAAATGCAAAGATCAAAAATCAAAATTTACAGATCAAAATCCAAAATTAAATTTTGAATTTGAACCTTCGGCAGTTAGCATCAAAATGCCCTGCCGGTTTCATTATTTATTTAGGACAAAAACACGTTGCTGTAGCCCAAGCAGATCCCTTAAATCAATGAGAGTATTCAGGCATTTTTTAGGTGTATTGCATCCATATCTCTTAACCACCTCGATGCCTTTATCACCAAGAGGGCAAATAGAAGGAGCTCTCTTTTGAAAACATGTTTGTATTTCGGACCAGTGAGATTCATGGAAGAAATATGCTTTTATGTATCCAATAATCAGATCATAAAATAGCGGAGCTCCGGGTTGGGGCTCTCGAAATGACTCGTTTGTAAGCATCTCCAATATATCTTTCCTCTCCCTTTCCTCGACGATTTCTATGGGAAAACCTCTTTCTCGAAGGCGGGAGATAACGGTGAGGTGATGAATTGTACTGGTCAATAGACCTGCGATGATTACCGCCAATAAGTCCGAAGATTGATGGGGGAAGGTTGTAGGAAACTTTTCCACCAGCATTAACGAGTACGTAAGATCTTCTGCGGCGGTGATCTCCGCCTCTTTGATATCCTTCAATCCATCAACATTTAGGAATATACGGATGTTCGCATCATCGACGATGTGAGCTCCTAGGGTATCCCGCACATATGGATTTGGGTGCTCGCTCATCGGTTGAAAGGTCAAAATGCGCTTGCTTTTCTCTTTGACCTCCTTACAAAGCGCGTTAAATCGTGGTGAGAATAAATAACCGAGTACCTTCATTTCATCCAACCTTCGTTTTTAATTGATTGCCTCTTGTAAGCATTGTATTGATCCACGAATTTCAAGCTTACTCTCTCTTTTACCGGTGTAAAGCAATGGCGGTGAATTGGACACGGACCAAATCTCTTTAAGGCTTGAAGATGTTCTCTTGTCCCATAGCCCTTATTATGATCGAAGTGATAAAGAGGGAACTTTTTGTGATATTCCTTCATGAGGTGATCCCTGGTCACTTTGGCTATAATTGAGGCAGCGGCGATGGATATGCTCACCTTATCTCCCGATATTAGCGAAAGATGGGGTTCTTTTAAATTTATAAGGGAAAAGGCGTCGGAAAGGATGTAATGAGGGCAAACGGAAAGTCCAAGAACAGCACGGGAAAGAAGGAAAAGATTGGCTTTCTGAAGTCCCATGATATCAATTTGCTGAGGATCTAGGGTTGCCACATTCCAATTTACCGCTGATCTTGTAATGATTCGATAGAGTTCCTCCCTTTGTTGAGGCAAGAGCTGCTTGCATTCCCTTAATCCTGGGAGGTAGATTCCCTGAGGTAGAATAACGGCTGCTGCTACCAAGGGACCCGCCAGAGCTCCGCGACCAGCTTCATCGACTCCCGCGATGAGGGAAAATCCCTTCCTCCATAACCTATGTTCATAGGTACAAAGCTTTAGAAAATCCGCCTTTTCTTGTTCCTCCTTTGAAAGTTCCTTGCGAATCGAAGAGGCAAGTTTTAATGCCCCAGCTCTCTTATCCCCTTCCAGTAAGGAAAGCAGTTCTCTTTTGGCTTCGTCTGAGGCGCTACGGAAAAGCTCTCCTATTTCCCTTAAGGTCAGATGGGATAAGTCCATATGTTCCGCATCATTTCCATAAATTTTTACACTCTACATCAGGGAAGTAATTTGATGTGGTACGGAGGCCAATATATGAGAAAAGCCTCACCCACTAGGTACTTCTCATGCAAGGGACCGAACATCCGGCTATCCATGCTATTTGCCCTATTATCTCCCATTACAAAGACGTTATCCTTGGGTATTTTCACAGGACCGTAATTGCTGTAATCTCCACTCGATGCGGTATAAGGCTCTTCAAGGACTTTCCCATCGATGAAAACTTGACCCTTTCTGATTTCTATGATCTCACCTTCGGTGCCGATGATTCTCTTGATGAAATCCTTGTGGATATCGTGGGGAGGTTCAAAGACCACAATTTCTCCAAGTTCGGGTTCCTTGAATCGATAGATAAATTTATTCACCAATACCCGATCCCCGGGATAAAGTGTGGGTTCCATAGAACCGGAGGGTATATAAAAGGGCTGGACAACAAATGTTCTGATGAGCCAGGCTACGATAATGGCGGTGATTATTAAAATGGGGAGTTCCCTTAAAAATGCCAAAAATGACTCTCTCTTCGACTCCGTCTCCTCCCCTACGTAAACTTCCCTTTCGACCTTTGATTTTTCTTCTTCTCCTTCATCGTAGTTTATGAACAATTTATTCTCACCAAAACCCGTTATCTTCTTTCCTTGACACGGGTCGCCTTTCCGACTCTCTTTCTAAGGTAATAAAGCTTGGATCTTCGAACCCTACCTCGGCTGACGACCTCTATCTTGGCAATCATTGGAGAATGTAGAGGAAAGGTTTTTTCAACACCAATCCCAAAGGAGATTTTCCTCACCGTAAAGGTCTCCTTAAATCCACTGCCCCGCCTTCGTATCATTATTCCCTGGAATACCTCTCTGCGCTCTCGGCCACCTTCTATAACCCTATAATATACCTTGACCGTATCACCGGCTCTAAACTCCGGTAAATCCTTTCGAATCTGTTCTTTTTCGATGGTTTCTATGGGATTCATGATTGTTCCCTCCAAATAAACAGCGTCATTATAGCATATCTTCGAATCGGGAAAAAGCGCTTATATCTTAAGTTGCGCCCTGATTTCCTCGATTAATTTCTCATCTTCCTCACTCAAGATCGCATTTTTCAGCAAATCTGGGCGTCTTTGTAGGGTGCGTTCCAAGGATTTTTTCCTTCGCCATTTTGCAATCTCCATATGGTTTCCGCTTAAAAGGACCTCTGGCACGGACCAGCCCTTGTAATCCCTTGGTCTGGTATATTGTGGATATTCGAGAAAACCATGGGAAAAAGTTTCGTTGGCAAGGGAGCATTCATCTCCTAAAACTCCGGGTATGAGGCGAGCTACTGTGTCTATCAAGACCATTGCCGGAAGCTCTCCCCCACTGAGCACATAATCTCCAATGGAGATTTCATCGGTTGCCAGATGCTTATGCACCCGTTCGTCGATACCCTCATATCTTCCACATAGCAATATGAGGTGTTTCTCTCCGGTTAGTTCACCGGCGAGATGCTGATTGAAAATTTTGCCTTGAGGAGTAAAAAGAATGACTCGAGCGATTTTCGGCAGGTCTTTTAAAGCGCATTGGGCGATGGATAGAACGGCTTCAAAGAAGGGCTCGGGCTTCATGATCATTCCTGGTCCACCACCATAGGGAGTATCGTCAACCTGCCGGTGTTTATCATGAGTGTAGTCTCGTAAATCATGAATGACTATCTGAACTAAGTTTTTCTCCCGGGCGATGCGAACCATACCGCATTTCAGGAACGACTCAAACATCTCGGGAAATATCGTTATAACATCAATTCTCATGTCATCTCACCAGTCCCCACTATTATTATTCGAGAAGTCCTGGGAGGGGTTTGATTATCATTCTTCTCTGGTTTAGATCGATTTTCTTCACTACATCTTTAATCGCCGGTATCAAGATTTCTTTGGTGCCTTTGCCGGTGGGACTTACGACATATACGTCATTCGCTTTGGTTCTTAAGATTTCCGTGATGGTTCCCAGAGATTCACTCCCTTCGGTTAATACTTCGAGACCAATTATCTGGTGAAACCAATAGGCACCTTTTGGGAGTAGGGATTCCGCCTCCTCCAATGGAACTTGGAGAAAGCAACCCTTCAATTGCTCTGTTTTGCTGCGATTATCGATTCCCTTGAATTTTATGGTCATACCCCGACCTTCAAATTTTACATCTTCTATCGTCAACTGCTCTTCGTGGAGGAGTGGCGGGGTTATATGAACACTTAAACCGGGCTTAAATCTCGATGGGAAATCGGTGAAGGGTTTTATTTTAACTTCGCCCTTTGTGCCTCTTGGATGCTTAATTTGCGCTATTGTTAAAAATTTCGGTTTCATTGAAAATCCTTTAAAGGGAAAACAGGCTGACCCATTCGTGTCAGCCCACCATTTAGTCGGACATATAAATGCCCATGGCAAAACGCCAGTTAATCTATGATTTCAACGATTGCCTTCTTCCCTTCCTTCACGGCGGCGGCTTTGACGACTGTTCGAAGTGCCATGGCGATACGTCCCTGTTTTCCAATGACCTTGCCCACATCTTCGGGCGCTACATGGAGCTGTAAAATTACCGATCTTTCCCCCTCCACAACACTTACATTTACCTCCTCTGGTTTGTCTACAAGAGCTTGGGCAAGAACCTCTAACAACTCTTTCACGATGTCACCTCCTGGCGATTCTGCCTACCCGAAGGCAGGTATTTATCTTTGTGAGTTTCAAACTCCTCTCGAATACCCGTTATTTCGAGCAACCGCTCTACGGCTTCTGAGGGTTGAGCCCCCTGAGCAAGCCACTTTAGGGCTTTTTCCCTATCTATTTCAATAAAAGAGGGTTCAGTCTTGGGATTATACCGCCCAATGATCTCAATAAACCTGCCATTTCTGCACATCCTTGAATCTGCAACTACTACCCTATAAAGGGGTTTTTTCTTGGCCCCTACTCTACTCAACCGTATTCTAACCGCCAATATATCACCTCCACCTTTGCTGGTTTGTTCATTAGCTTAAAATTTCAAACAAAAGCCAACTAGCTAACTTTAACCGAGGAAGATTTTTCGTCCTAACCTTATCCCTTGAAAACTATCGAATTGTTTCATGAGTTTTTTAATTTGGTGAAAGCGCCTTAAAAGCCGATTTACCTCCTGAGTGGTATTTCCACTGCCTCTTGCTATCCTTAAGCGCCGGCTTCCATTGATGATATTGGGATTCCTTCTTTCCTCGGGTGTCATTGATTGAATTATAGCTTGTAACCGGGTGAGCTCATCATCGCTTATCTGCAAATTCTTCGGAGCCGGCAATCCGGATATACCTGGCAGCATCCCTAAAATCTGATTTAGGGGTCCCATCTTTTTAAGTTGTTGCATTTGATTGAGAAAATCTTCCAAGGTAAATTGACCCTTTCTTAATTTTTCCTCTAAAGCTTGCGCTTTACGGACATCTACAGCTGCCTCTGCTTTCTCAATGAGGGTCAGTATGTCACCCATCCCCAATATTCTGGAGGCCATGCGGTCGGGGTGAAAGAGCTCAAGGCAATTCAATCTTTCGCCCACGCTGACGAGTTTGATTGGCTTATTGGTGACCGTTTTAATGGATAGAGCTGCTCCCCCACGAGCATCGCCATCCAATTTCGTCAATATGACTCCATCGAAATCTATTTTTTCCTTGAAGGCAAGAGCCAGATTCACAGCATCTTGACCGGTCATCGCATCTACGACGAGAAGAATCTGATGTGGGTGAATTTCCTTCCTCAATTCCCTCAATTCTTCCATCATCGTTTCATTGATATGTAAGCGTCCGGCGGTATCCAATATGATAACATCATAACCATTAAGGATGGCTTCCTCAATCCCACGCTTGGCTATTTCCAAAGGTGGTGTCCTCAAATCCATGAAAAATACGGGTATTTTGAGTTCTTCACCGAGGGTCTTCAACTGATCTACCGCAGCTGGTCTGTAAATATCCGTGGTGATCATAAACGGTCTCTTGCCCAGGGATTTTAGATAGTAGGCCAATTTTGCGGTTGCTGAAGTCTTCCCCGATCCCTGAAGCCCCACGAGCATGAAGATTGTGGGAGGTTTTGGGGCGAAGACCAGCTTACTGGGTGTGAGTCCCATGAGCTTTGTCAATTCTTCGTACACGATCTTTACAACCTGTTGCCCTGGGGTCAAGCTTTCAAAGACCTCGCTTCCCACGGCCCGCTCTCTAACTGCTAGGATGAAGTTTTTCACCACTTTAAAATTGACATCTGCTTCTAGAAGGGCGAGGCGGACCTCGCGAAGAGTCTCGTCGACGTCTCTCTCATTTAATCTTCCACGTGATCTTAGCTTGGCAAATATGGTTTGTAATCTGGTAGATAGATTTTCAAACATCCCTGTCACCTAAAACCAATAAGCTACCGACCATATTATAGAAGCGGAAAGTGGGTGTCAAGCAAGGGCGGAGTCAAAAAAGCTTATATCACAAGGGGGAGTTTATGGTAATATCCAATTTAGGGTGTGGTAAGGTGAAAATGTCTTGGAAAATAGTTGTGAGTATAATCCTCCCGTTGATCTTTAGTTTAATGGGTTGTGAGGGAGGAAAATCCATATCCAGCAAGTATGGTAAACCGAAGATCATTATCTCGGTATCTTATGCCTTAAATTATTTAGAAGCTCGAGGAGCACCCTTTTTGATACTGGATAATGCCGGGAATATATACGTTGCCGAAGGAGATTTCGCGGTAAGAAAATTCACTCCCAAGGGGAAACTCCTCTTGAAGATAGTTCCTCGAAGGAAACTGGCCATTGTGCCAGAGGCCGATTCGAATGAGGTAAAATATTCCACCTATCGCATCTGGGGATGTTGTGTTGATGAGCGAGAAAATATTTATATGGGAGTGAGCAAGACACTGGTTTCTGAATCCTATAAGCCCCTCTCTGCCAGTATAGAAATTCAAAAGTTTGACAGACAAGGAAAATTCCTGGGGAGAATCCATCCTTTAACTGAAAAACAGGCCCTGGGGGTGATCGGAAATCCAATATTATATTTTTCTCACAATAATTTAGCATACAAACGTGGGAGCATAATCACCTCATGTATATCTCAATCTTCTTTGACAGTACAAATTCTCAACAGGGAAGGGGAGCTTAAAAAGGTAAAAACCTTCTCCCTTTCCAAGGAGGAATACCCTACAGCCTGGGTCGTTCATGGGAATGATGTTTACCTCATTTTTTTGGATAGAAAGAAAGAATCATTGAAAATGGTGGACATTTTCACTCAAAAAACTACACTCTCAGAATCCTGGAAATCCCTGAGGCTTACCGGTGTCTGCCTTGGGATGGATAGGGAGCATAGCCTATACTTCGCCGGAACAAAGTCGGATGCTCCAAAATCCAAGACCATTTACTTGGCGAAGATTACTCGCAGGGGTAAAAATTTTCTTATCCCACTTTCCTCCTCACCCAAAGACACTATTTTGGAATCCGGTCTAGTGAGAGCAAACGGGGATATTTATATCCTCTGGTCCAAAATCTCAAAGATTCGAGCTAGAGGTCATTTTTTTGCTACAGAGTGCATGAACCAATGATCCAGTAGATTCTCATTTTCTTTCTCCATTTCTTATCCGCAAAGGTAAACTCACCTTTAATCTTTAATTTCCGGTATAAAGTATTAATCGATAGCAAACGATAATAAAGTTGGAATTCGATTTCAAAATCAACGGGAGAAAGAATGGAATATTCTCACAAGCTTTTTCACGAAGCCCTAATGGAGTTATTTAAACAGCGGGGAGTCAGCCTGAGGAAATTCGCGCGCAGGTGCAAAGTTGATTATCCTACTTGAGCAAATTAAAAAGAGGCAATATGCCAGCTCCCTCAGACGAGGTTATCAGAAGAATCGCCGCTGGTTTTGGAATCTCACCCGATTATTTCATGGAATATCGGGTACGAAGGGTTTCCCGATATCTGATGTTAAAACCCGATTTGATAACAGCCTTATATAGGCTCGCAAATCTGCCCATCGAGATCCAGGAGAAAATTGAGAGCAGAATCATTAGGGCGCTTGAGAGAGATTTCCCGCCTGCCGGCAGGCAAGGTCTAAACATCCCTGGATAAAAGGGCTTCAACAAACTCGCTGGCATCAAATTCACACAGATCTTCGAGCCTTTCTCCCACTCCGATGAGCTTTATTGGTATTCTAAGCTCATCAGCGATAGCGATCACTATGCCACCCTTAGCAGTGCCATCCAATTTAGTGAGGATTATTCCATCGATTTTGAGAGCTTCATCGAACAATCTGGCTTGAGCGATTCCATTCTGACCCGTTGTGGCATCTATGACCAGTAAAGTTTTGATGTTGGCTTCGGGCGCCTCTCTCGTCGCTATGCGCTTGATTTTCTTTAATTCTTCCATTAAATTCACATAGGTATGCAATCTGCCTGCGGTATCGATTAAAAGGACGTTAACTTCCCTGGCTCGTGAGGCGTGGATGGAATCGTAGACCACAGCTGCTGGGTCGGATCCTTTTTGGTGTTTTAGAACAGGGGCTCCCACTCTCTCCCCCCATATTTCCAGTTGCTCAATGGCGGCTGCTCTAAAGGTATCCGCGGCGGCGAGGAGGACCTTAAAACCTCCTTTCATGGCTCGATGAGCGATTTTGGCTATGGCAGTTGTCTTGCCTACACCATTGACCCCAACGATTATTAAGACATTGAGTTTATTTGCCAGGAGAAGGGGCTCTTTGGAGTCATCAAGAATATGGGTGAGCTTTTCTTTAAGTAGTCCAAGGATTTGGAGGGGATCACGGATCCTTTTGACTTCAACTCGTTCTCGAAGGTCCTGGACTATTTTAAGGGTGGCGTTGATGCCGACATCCGCTTGAATCAAAACTTCTTCGAGATCATCCCATACCTTTTCGCCGGATATCGTTGTTCTCGAAAAAATATCGGAAAGTTGATCGGTTAATTTTTCCCGACTCTTTCTTAAACCAGTTTTTAACCTTTTAAGCCAACTCCTTGAGTTGCTCAATTTAGGTTCTTCCCGCTTTTTCATACGCTATTTCCTCTTCTGATTTGAATTTTTGTGAAATGAGTTTGGATACCCCATCGGCCTGCATGGAAATACCATAGATTGCATCGGCTATCTCCATGGTCCGTCCTTGGTGGGTTATGATGAGGATTTGGGCCTTACCCCTAAGTTTGCTTACAACAGCGATAAAGCGCTGTAGATTCACGTCATCCAGGGTGGCTTCAACCTCATCGAGTACATAAAAGGGGCTGGGACGCGTATGATAAATCGCAAACAGGAACGCCAGGGCTACAAGAGCAGTTTCTCCCCCCGATAACAATGATAATTTCTGCAATCTTTTTCCACTGGGTTGAGCTTTAATGTCAATTCCCGTATTCAGTACATCATCTCTGTCGGTTAAGATGAGTTCGCCCTTTCCACCTGGGAATAAATAGAAGAAGATTGATTGGAAATTAAGGTTAACTTCCTCGAAGGTCTCGAGGATTCTATCCTCGATTTTTTTATCGATGGCTCTAATAATCTTCCCCAAAGTTCGTTTGCTTTCTAAAAGGTCATTGATTTGAGTGTTGAGAAACTTTTGTCTTTCTTCCAAAGCGGCAAAATCTTTCAAGGCTATGGGGTTGACTGGCCCCAATTTAGCAATTTCCTCTTTTAGCTTTTGAATTTGAAATTCATGGGTTCCTTTGGAACCCCGTGGGCTATCTTTAAGGGCCTTTTCAAGGGGAACACCGTATTCCTCCACGATCTTTTCGACCAAGGTTTTAACTTTGAGCTCCAGTTGAGCCTGGGAAACTTCGATGTGATGTACATTTTCCCGTAGTTGTTCTATTTGCCCGTTCAAGAAGCCCACTTTGGTTTGGGATTCCTTGATGGATTTTCGAATCCTTCTTGAAAGATTTTCTTCATCGGTGGCCATGTTCTCTAGTTTGGAATCCCATTGCTCAATTTCGTTTACCAACTGGCAGAAAAGATTGTGGAGGGGTTGAATTCGCTTTCTTAAACGCTCCAGTGATCGATCGATTCCATATTCCGACTTTAGAAGATATTTGATTTCATTTAACTCCTCTTTGGCTGTAACCAGTTGTTTTTCTGTATGAACTCTTCGCTCTTCCAGGGATGCAAGTTCAGCTTGGCATTGGGTAATCTCTTGACGGATTTTATCCTCCCCCTCTGTGGAAAGACCCCTTTTCCTCTCAAGAACCTCCATTTCACGGTGTAAAATGGTAATTTCTTCTTCAAGGGATGCGATTTCGTCTTTCAGTTTTTTCTGGAACTTGTCTCCAATGTTGGGGGCACGT
Source organism: Actinomycetota bacterium (assembly GCA_040755895.1). Taxonomy (NCBI): domain Bacteria; kingdom Bacillati; phylum Actinomycetota; species Actinomycetota bacterium. Next base: position 17,210 of record JBFMAG010000116.1, read on the forward strand.
CCGGGGAGATTCTCCAAAGCTTTAAGGAAATTTTCCTGGATCGTTTCCTGTTCATCCTGAATTTTTTCGAGTTCTGCCTTTACATCCTGGCATAATTGGGCCAAATCTCTTAAAGATTCTCTTTCTCCAAGTTCTTGTGATAAATCCAGCAAATTTTGTTGGCAGAGTGCCAATTTTTTGGCTTGTTTCCTTAAACTGGAAAGGGCTTTGGTCAAGGTGCATTCCAATTCGATCCAAGCCGATTGTAGTTCCCATGTTCTTTTTTCCCGTGCGAGCTTTGATTGTTTTGAATAGATTGCCTGCTCAATCTGCTCAATTTTCCCCTCAATCTTTTTCCTCTCCGTTCCAAAGGTTTTCATCCTTTGGTGAAGTTCAGAAAGACGGATGTAGATTCGCTTGAGCTCCGTATCAGTAACAAGCTTCTCCTCTTTTAGCTGGGATATCTCCTTTTCTCTTTGGTCCTTTTTCATTTCAAGCTGATGGATTTTCTGCCGAAGTTCACTCAAACGTTCGATTAAATTCTTGCCCTTTTCTTCGAGAAGGAGAAGCCTACTATTTAACCGCTCGTAGATTCCTTGCAGGTGGCGGCGTTGCTCTCCAATATCGCTGACCTGGATGCCTTTCTCCTCCAAGCTATTGTGCAGCTGCTCCAGTTTCCCTTTCTCCGATGTGAGTTCTTCCCTTAAGGCATCGATCTTGGAATTCAGATTTTCCCTCTTTATCTTGAGATCATTCCATTTGGATTGAAGCTCCTGAAGCTCCATGATACAAAGTTCAACTTCAAGATCCCTTAACTGCTTTGAGAGCTTTTCATGGGTCTGAGCTCGATTTGCCTGAACTTTTAATGGTTTTAGTTGACGATTGACCTCTTGTAACACATCTTTTATTCGAACTAGATTGTGATCCATGGAAACTAACTTCCGTAGGGCCCTTTCCTTGCGCTTTTTATGTCTCAAGACCCCTGCGGCTTCTTCAAGGAGTACCCTCCTCTCCTCGGATTTACTGGTCAGGATCTCCTCAAGTTTGCCTTGACCGACGATCGAACAATTCTTATTCAAACCGCTTTCTGAGAGGAGATCCTGAATGTTCGCAAGGCGGCAGGGTGAATCATTTATGAGGTATTCACTCTCCCCTGAACGCAACATTCTTCGAGTGGCGACAACTTCGGAGAATTCGATGGGGAGGAAACCATCGGAATTATCGAGACAGAGGGAAACTTCCGCTAAACCCAGGGGCGGTCTCAGGGGGCTCCCCACAAATATTATATCCTCCATGGAGGAACCCCGAAGTGCTCGGGGATTCTGTTCACCCAATACCCAAAGGATGGCATCGGTTATATTGCTTTTACCGCTGCCATTGGGTCCGACAATAATGGTCACTCCTGGCTCGAATTTAAGGAATGTCTTATCGGCGAAGGATTTAAATCCGCGAAGAGTAAGAGATTTAAGGTACAAAAAATTACCCTCCCAGCTTCAACTCAAAGGTATTCTATCACAGATAAACCATGCGATAAATCATCACTGTTCATACCCCTTAAGAGGTGTTATAGCTGCTAAAATGGCGGAAAAATTTTTCTCTCTTACCAGCTGCGGGTTTAAAAATTTTTTTCAAAAAGGTGTTTCGCCAAGGGGGAGAAATGTGATAAATTGGTTTCTGGTTTAGGTCTAGAATACAACCGCCTGCCCCGCCTAAAGGAGGTTGTATGCTGAGGGAGAGACCTCTTGCTTTAGTTCTGACATTTGTCGTTGCACTACTTTTACCACCAAGTGTAGCTAACTCCACCGCCTCTAATCCAAATCCATTAAGCAATGCAGAATTAGAACTTCAAAGGCAACGAGCACGGATCTCATCATTAGAGGAGCAAGAGAAGAGTATCCTCATCGAATTAGTAGCCATCGATACTAGTCTAGAGCGCAACGAGGAGGAGCTTGAATCCCTCAGGGCGAAACTTTCGGCTACCCGAGAGAGACTCCTCCAACTGGAGGGCGAGTGGCAGCGAACAAAGGAAAAACTTTGTGAAAAAGCTGAGATACTCAATGAGAGGATCAAGAATATTTATATCAATGGAGAAGTAAGTCCCGCTCAATTCCTCTTTAATTCAAATGATTTTTATACTCTCCTTAAGACCTTGACCTATATGCGAATCATTGCTGCACACGATGCGGAATTGGTTAGATCTGTAAGCCAGGAAAAGGAGCGCCTTGAATATCTCAAAGATGAGATCGAAGGGAAGTGTGAATACCTTGCCCATTTAAAATCCGAGTACGAATCAAGGCGAGGATTGCTGTCTCAAAAACTTAAGGAGAAAAGAAATTTTCTAAATAAAATACGGTGGGAGAAGAGATTAAGCTATGGGAAATTAAGGATACTTAAAACTCGGGCCTCTTTGATCAGAAGCAGAATGCATCAACTACAGCCTCCGAGTAGAGGCATCGACTCAAGAAGCCTGAGGATGCTGGCAACTGCCTACTGTCCTTGCAAGATTTGTACGGGCTCTGGAAATGGGAGAACATCAACGGGTATGCCCGCCGGATATGGCATCGTTGCCGTTGATCCCCG
>JBFMAG010000117.1 GCA_040755895.1 Actinomycetota bacterium
GAGAGGTAATCGCCTCCCCTATCGATGGAAAGGATGGCCGCCTCATCAAAGGGAGAGACATAGAAACTGCTTGCGGCGTGGGCCTCGTGATGACCTACGAAGAGGATTTTATTCCTGTAGCCATACCTCTTTTTGAAATCGATGACCTTCTTTATGAGGGAATAATCGAAGTAGGTCTGCCCCGCAAATCTCCGTGAGGAAAAGGGGAAACCCTTCAGAAAATCGATGAAGCCTCGCCAATAATCCAGCCCAGGCTTGAAGGGGAAGCCAACGTAGTCAACATCATTGATGCTAGTGTTTCCCTCCCTTAAACAAAAATCAATGGCATTATCGGGAAAAGCTCTTGTGTGCTTCTCCTTGTTGAATCTTTCCTCCTCGGCAAAGGCGATGACTTCGCCATCCACCAGGAGGCAGGCCGATGTATCGTGAGAAAAGCAATTTATGCCCAATATGTTCACGGCTTTGCCCCTTTCGAGAAGCCTTGTTTATTATATTAAATTTTGCTTAAATTTTCTCGTCCGATCTCGCTTCACTTAGAACCCAAAATCCTTTCCTCGAAGCGAGGCAGAAAGGAGATAAACATCGCCGCGACCAGGAAAAGGAGGGAGGCAGGGTGAGGGGGAAAGAAGGGACTTCTCCAAGAAAATGAATTTATCGTCCTCGTTTAAGTAGGGCTTCCATCTCACGGAGCCAATGTGTAAGGGTCGGAGTGAGTTCCACAGGAGGATACTCTCTGATGCCAACGAGGGATGGGCTCTTAAAATGGGAAAAAATGAGGTCAACAATATCGGATTTAAGGAGAGCTGCTTTCTCTGGACTAGCATATAATTCCAGCCCTAAAAATATGCAAACTAGCTCCTTGTCCTTTTTGCCCTTGCTTTTTTTGCCCATTTCCGACCACCATCTTTAATATCGGGATTAAATCTTTAATCCTTTAATGGTGATGGGACATGGACTCGAAATTTTTATTCGCCAAAAAACAAAAGCCCCGAAATCGGGGCTTTTGTCATTGACTAGGCCAGAACTCCCTCATCCGACGAGAACTCCGCCGCACTTTCCGTCAACAGGGTGGGTTCCAAATTTTTTTCGATCGTTTCCTTAGTGATCAGACATTTGGTAACGTTGGATTTAGAGGGTAATTCGTACATCACATTGAGCAGGGTGCCTTCAAGTATGGACCTTAGACCTCTTGCCCCACTGGCTCTCTTGAGAGCTCTCTCGGCGATGGCGTACAGAGCATCTTCGGTGAAGATGAGCTCCACTCCATCATACTCGAAGAATCTCCTGTACTGTTTAACCAGAGCATTTCTGGGTTCAGTCAAGATTTTTACCAGGTCTTCCTTGGTAAGATTGTGAACCGCGCAGACCACGGGAAGCCTTCCCACGAATTCCGGAATGAGACCGTACTTTATGAGATCCTCGGGGAGCACCTGGGATAAGATCTCTCCGATCTCCTTTTCCTCAAGCTTCCTAACATCAGCACCGAACCCGATCCCCTTCTTTCCGATACGAGCCTCTATGATCTTTTCAAGACCGTTGAAGGCTCCCCCACAGATGAACAAAATATTCGTCGTATTTATCTGTATGAACTCTTGATGTGGGTGCTTGCGCCCCCCGTGGGGAGGTACATTCGCCTCAGTACCCTCGAGTATCTTGAGTAAAGCCTGTTGGACGCCTTCTCCGGAAACATCCCTGGTGATAGAGGGGCTTTCAGACTTGCGAGCTATCTTATCTATTTCGTCGATATAGACTATGCCCGTTTCTGCCCTTCTCACATCATAGTCCGCTGCCTGAATCAACCTAAGCAGAATATTCTCGACATCCTCACCGACGTATCCCGCCTCAGTGAGGGTTGTGGCATCAGCAATGGCGAAGGGTACATTTAGTATCTTGGCTAGGGTTTGGGCGAGCAAAGTCTTACCGCACCCAGTGGGACCCATGAGAAGAACGTTACTCTTTTGAAGTTCCACATCCTTTTCGCCTTGCGGCTCCGCTTGAATCCTCTTATAGTGATTGTACACCGCAACGGAGAGGATTTTCTTGGCCATATCCTGGCCGATCACATATTCATTGAGCGCATTATATATCTCTTTGGGCTTTGGGAGATGTTCGAATCTGAACTCGGTCTCCCGTTCCAGTTCTTCCTCGATGATTTCATTGCACAAATCTATGCACTCATCGCAGATATAAACACCGGGACCAGCAATGAGTTTCCTCACCTGTCGCTGACTCTTGCCGCAAAAGGAACACTTCAAATGATCCATATCGCCGAATTTTGCCACGATCGCACCTCCTATGCTTTCTTCCTTTGAACAACAACCTCATCGATCATCCCATATTCCTTAGCCTGTTCGGCGGTCATGATGAAATCTCTGTCGGTATCCTTTTGGATTTTCTCAAGAGGCTGCCCCGTATGCTTGGCCAAAATCTCATTGAGAAGTTGACGCAGGCGTAACATTTCTTTGGCCTGGATGTCGACATCAACTGCCTGTCCGGTGACCGCACCATGAGGTTGATGAATTAATATTCGTGCATTGGGCAGAGCGAACCTCTTTCCCTTTGCTCCAGCCGCCAACAGGACGGCAGCAGCGCTCGCGGCTTGACCTATGCAGATCGTTGAGATGCAGGGTCTTATATATTGCATGGTATCATAGATGGCTAAGGTTGAAGTGATGAGCCCTCCTGAGCTATTGATATACAGATGAATATCCTTCTCCGGGGCATCCGATTCTAGATGAAGCATCTGGGCTATGACCACGTTTGCCACTTGATCATTTATCTCGTTACCCAAAAATATTATGCGCTCATTGAGCAGTCTTGAATAGATATCAAAGGATCTTTCTCCTCTGTTCGTCTGTTCCACCACTATCGGGATTAACAGGTTGGTCATTTTTTCTTTCCCTTCCTCTCCCTCTTGATTTCAGCTTGATCAACCAGCCAATCTAAGGTCTTCCGCAATAGGATATCTTCTCTCAAAAGTCCCAAATTCCCTCTCTCTTCTAACCGCTTTTTAACCTCACTGCCTTCCACATTCATCCTTTGGGCTAGCTTCTCAATTTCATTATCAACTTCTTCCTCTTTAACTTCAAGTCCTTCTTTCTCTCCGATGGCTCCCAAGACGAGCTCATTTTTTAAGGCTCTTAGGGCATCCCTTTTAAAACGCTCTCTTAAACTTTCCATGCTGGTGTTGGTGGCCTTCAAATAATCATTCAAATCGATTCCCCTGTTTTTGAGATTAAAGGCAAAATCGCCGATCATCTCATTTACCCTGCGCTCTACCATTATCTCGGAGATTTCCACTTCGGCACCCTTTGAAACAGCTTCAAGAACCTTGCCACGGAGAGCAAACTGGTCTTGGTTCCGCTTTACCTCCTCCAACCTCCTCTTAACATCGTCTTTAAGCTCCTTCAAGGTTTCGAACGCGCCAATTTCCTTGGCGAATTCATCATCCACTTTGGGAAGTTTCTTTTGCTTTATCTCCTTTACAAAAACCTTGAATTTTACCTTTTTCCCCGCAATTTCGGCGATGGGGTGCTCTTTGGGCATATCGATGAAGATTTCCCTTATTTCCCCCCTGCGAGCCCCAATGAGTTTGTCCTCGAAACCGGGGGCGAAAGTGCCTGAACCGACCTGGAGTAGGTAATCGTTGGCCGAACCTCCTTCAAAGGGCTTGCCATCCACAAAGCCCTCAAAGTTAATCAAAGCAAAGTCACCCTTACGGAGTTTTCTCGTGACTGGCTCAAGCTGAGCGAATCTATCCTTTAACAGCTCTATATGGCCATCAATCTCTTCATCGGTCACCTCAATGAAGGGCATTTTTGCCTTTACACCCTTATATTTACCCAATTTAACCTTTGGCTTGACCTGCACCTTGGCATTGAATAAAAGGGGTTGACCCTCCTTTAACTGGACAACTTCGATTTCCGGTTTATCGATGGGTTTTATCCCACTCCTTTCAACCGCTCGCGAATAGTAGACCGGGAGCATCTCATTGAGTGCCTCCTGCAATACCGATTCCTTCCCGATCCGAGCATCGATGATTTTCCTTGGGATCCTCCCCTTTCGAAATCCCGGAATGCTCACCCTGCTGGATATGCTCTTATATGCCTTCTCTATGGCTTGATCCACGTCGCCTGTGGGGACTTCTACCTTTAATAAGACTTTGTTCTTTTCGAGTTCCTCGACCATTGTCTTCAAAAAATATCTCCTCCTCATAATTAAGTGCCTCGGCTTCGCCAAGGCTCAGTGATTAGTGGTTTCGTATACTGAACCACGGAGTGTTATAGAGTGTTATAACTACTTCGTATAAAATTATAATACAAATGTGCGAGAGAGGGGACTCGAACCCCTACGGGTTCCCCCACTGGATCCTAAGTCCAGCGCGTCTACCAATTCCGCCACTCTCGCTCAAATTTAGTCGGTAGTTTCTTAGTCGGGAGTAGGTGGGGAGTAAAATTATTTTTTAGCCACTTTAACTACCGACTACGGACTCCTCACTACCGACTTTAAAATGGTGGGTCGTGCAGGACTCGAACCTGCGACCAACGGATTAAGAGTCCGCCGCTCTACCAACTGAGCTAACGACCCTTAAGGTTGGGTCCCCACGATGCCCTTCACCAGTTCCACGAGTTCAGCGCAATATTAGCTTTGGGTGACCGAGGGGACTTGAACCCCCAACCTTTTGCTCCAGGGGCTCCGCCCCTAGGACGCTCACTTCGTTCGCTGTACCCCAAGTGCTTGGGGGAAATCCTTCCCCCAAACCCCCTTATCGCGGTTTCAAGTCCACAACAGATACCACGAAATTTGCGAACTTTTTGGAACGAAGCCATCGGTTAAACTTATTTGGAGCGGATGACGGGACTTGAACCCGCGACCCTCAGCTTGGAAGGCTGATGCTCTACCAACTGAGCTACATCCGCAAAATTTTTCGTACGAAAAATTTTGAAATTTTCAAAAATCTTCGATTTTTGGAAAGTCGGGGTGAGAGGATTTGAACCTCCGACCTCTTGCTCCCAAAGCAAGCGCGCTAACCAAGCTGCGCCACACCCCGCCCTTACTACTTTCGTCATCAAATGTCTTTCCCCGGCTAATTACCC
>JBFMAG010000118.1 GCA_040755895.1 Actinomycetota bacterium
TTTAAAAGATTGGTCAACCAGGCTTTCCGCTCTTTCTCGCAAACTTGACACTCAATGTTATAATTAAATTAAGAGCTCGGCAAAGATACTTTATTTTGGGTTTGATATAGATTTAAAATTTAAAATTTAAAATTTAAAATAGGATAATTGAAGGCAAGAGAAATCTTGCTGGGAAGTTTCATTATCCCTTTGAAAGTCGAGTATTTTTGCCGAGGCATGCTCGGCTTTTTAATTTACCTTTAAAAGCGAAGGGAGGTTTGGATTAGTGCTCATTCTATCGGTAGTAATATCGAACCTCGTTGGGCTCCTAGTTGGATTCCTAATTAGGAAATATGTAGGGGAGGCGAAAATCGCCTCCGCTGAGGAAGCTGCAAAAGGGATTTTATCGGAGGCACAAAGAGAAGTTGAAAGAATGAGACGAGAGGCCTTAGTGGAAGCAAAGGATGAAATCCATGCAATGCGAGCCGAAGTCGAGAGGGAAAATAGGGAACAACGGGCTGAGTTTCAGCGGCTGGAGAAAAGATTGGCTCAAAGGGAGGAAATACTGGACAACAGGGCCATGGCTTTGGATAGAAGAGAAAAGGCTTTCATTGCAAGGGAGAGTGAGCTTGCAAAATTGGAGAGCGAATTAGAGAGCATCTATGCTGAACAAAAACACATGCTTGAGCGGTTAGCTGGTATGTCAGCCGATGAGGCAAAGGAGTTACTCATGAAGAGGATTAGAGAAGAAGCCAGACACGATGCTGCAAAAATAATCCACGATATCGAATCCAAAGCTCGAGAAGAGGCGGAGAAGAGAGCTCGAAACATCATATCCTTGGCCATTCAAAGGTGCGCCGCTGACCACGTGGCTGAGACCACGGTCTCTGTGGTCCCCCTGCCCAACGATGAGATGAAGGGAAGAATCATCGGACGAGAGGGGAGAAACATCCGAGCTTTTGAGACCCTCACGGGGATCAATTTAATCATCGATGATACGCCAGAGGCGGTCATCCTTTCGAGTTTCGATCCCGTCAGACGTGAGATCGGTCGCCTGGCCCTAGAGAAACTCATCGCCGATGGGAGAATTCATCCAGCCCGAATCGAAGAGATGTACGAAAAAGCCCGCGAAGAAGTGGAAACCGAAATCCGCGAGGAAGGAGAACAAGCAGCCCTTGAAATTGGAGTACACGGGCTACACCCCGAGCTTATCAGAGTACTCGGGCGGTTGAAATTCCGATCAAGCTACGGACAGAATGTCCTCAAACATTCAAGGGAGGTAGCACACTTAGCCGGGATAATGGCCGCGGAATTGAATGTCGATGTCAAACTGGCTAAGCGAGCTGGTCTTTTGCATGATATTGGAAAAGCCATAGATCACGAAGTGGAAGGGCCACATGCAATCATCGGGGCAGAGTTGGCAAAACGCCTTCGTGAATCGCCCAAGATTTGTCATGCCATCGAAGCTCACCATGGGGAGGTAGAACCTCGAACCATCGAAGCTGTATTGGTCCAATCCGCCGATGCTGTCTCGGCCTCACGCCCAGGAGCTCGAAGGGAAACGTTGGAGAGCTACATCAAACGTTTGGAAAAGCTCGAGGCCATCGCCGAGGGCTACAAAGGTGTAGAAAAGGCCTATGCTATGCAAGCTGGGCGTGAAATCAGGATAATGGTCAAACCCGAAGAAATCGACGATGCAAAATCAGCTCTTCTTGCAAGGGATATTGCCAAGAAAATCGAAGAGGAGTTGGAGTATCCTGGCCAAATAAAGGTTACGGTGATAAGGGAACACCGTGTCGTGGAATATGCCAAATAAAATTCCTTTAGTTTTCGACCACTAAATGCGAGGCCATAAGATGCCCGAGAATTCACATAATCTCTTAAATTTCGTCGAAGATCTGACCGGTGATCACTATCTCAAAGTGGAAGAGGATTTGGGCAATGGCTTCGTTCGTCTAAACTTAAATGAGGCTCAGCGACGACAGGCCAAGCATGATATCCGCTATGCTGAAGATGTTATTGTGGAACTATTGAGGAATTCAAGGGATGCTGGTTCCTCCAAGATATTCATCTCCTCCCACAAGGAAGAGGGTTACTTAAGAAAAATCACCGTCATTGATGATGGATGTGGCATACCCGCGCATCTTCAAGATGAAATCTTCCAGCCTCGGGTAACCTCAAAGCTTGAAAACATCGTTTTAGATAAGTACGGAGTACATGGTCGAGGAATGGCCTTGTACTCCGTTAAATTATCGGTCGAGAGGGCTCAGGTCCTTTCATCTCTTCCGGGAAAGGGCAGCGTTTTTAAGATCGGGGTCGATACCAGAGAGCTTCCGGAACGCAGAGATCAATCAACCTTTCCCAAAATTCACTTTCGCCAAGGCAAACCCCACATCGTCGCAGGTCCTCATAATGTACTTAGGCATCTAATTGAATTCAACTTAGAATACCCTCACCTCGAGATATATCTTGGTTCACCTTCAGAAATTTTATCCACAATGTATCATTTATATACACCACCGGAGATAAGCATTTTCAATGCCCCAAACCACGATCTCATAAACTCCCTTGAACATTCCTCCTTAAAGCTTTGGCAATACATCGGTTGTGCCATTGATATACCATCCCTTTTGGAAATCGCGAGAAAATATTACGGATTTGAAATCTCCGAACGGAATGCTCATAGGATCATTAACGCTGAGATAAAACCCTTGCTACCGCTGATGTCTCACTTTAAACAATTCCAAGAATTTAGCTCCATTACTCAAAGGGAAATTTCCATCGAGACCAAAGATTATGCCAAGTATCTGGGTCAGGAGGACCTTGACTCTTTGGTTAAAGCTATCATGGAAAGTTTCGAAAAAATAGGGCGG
>JBFMAG010000119.1 GCA_040755895.1 Actinomycetota bacterium
CGATGAGATTGGCGTGTGTTCCCACGGCTACTATTAACTCCGCCCCTTTCTCATAAGCCAGAAGCAAGGCTACATCCTCGCTTGTTCCAGAGGCTCTAAAAATTATGGGAGAAAGACCCAAATTTTTTAAGCGAGAAAGCCCAGGTGCTCGGCCATCTGGATAAGCATGGACTATCAGCTCGGCACCGGAGAGCAAAGCCCCATCGCTTACGCTGTCCATATCTCCAATGATTATATCAGGTTTATAACCCTCGTCTATCAGGGCGTCGGCTCCTCCATCAACACCAATCAAGACGGGTTTGATTTCCCGGATATAAGAACTCAATGCCTTCAGATCGGCCTTATAATCATAGCCTCTGACCACCACCAGAGCATGACGCCCATTGAAATCGAGGGAAGTTGTGGGTAAATTTACTCCTTCTAAAAGTAGAGCCTTTTCCTTTTGCATATAATAGAGGGTATTGGTGGCAAATTTCTCGAGTTCGGTGCTCAAACCCTCCTTCGCTTTTTCTATCTCCCGTTGAATGGTGGGAATCGTGAGGACTTCGCCGCTGGCAATGAGCTCACCACGTAAGAAAATTTTGCCTTCCTGGATGACAAGCCTTTCACTCTCCTTGACCTTCTTAAAAATTTCGTCACCCACATTATCTACCATATATATACCCGCCGAGCACAGGAGCAGGGGTCCTATATTTGGATAACGTCCAGTACTAAAGGAGCTCGCGTTAATGACCGCCCCCGGTTTAATCTCGATTAGAGCTTCCGCGGTTACTCTATCCAAATCCCTGTGATCGATCACCGCAATTTCCCTTGGCTTCAAACGCTTGACCAGATTCTTCGTCTTTTTATCCAAACGAGCCCTTCCCTCAAAATACATATCTTACCTCACAATATCCCACAGATATTTTACTCCTAAAGATTAAATGCATTATTAACGAGATGGATTAACACCATTGTCGGGTAAGTGCTCCTGAGCCAAAGCGGTCGACCCAATGGAAAATAAAAAATGAAATATAAAAATTAAAAATGACAGAGAAAAATGCAAAATTGTTGGGTGTTGGCCACCCGATATGGCACCTATCTTTGGATCTTCAAAGATTTTCACATTTTTAATTTTGGATTGTAGTTTTAAATTTTCCATTTTAAATTTTTCATTTGAGGAGGGGCTCCGACACTTTCTTGAGCACTTACCCCTCCCTTGAATGCCAAAGTGTAAACCTAATTCGTTAATAGTCCAGATAAAATTGAGAAATTTTAGAAAATCGATACTTAGGGCGACGGAATGCGGCAGTGCGGTGTCCGTTGCTTAGAAGGATTCCCAGATTGCGAGTTTCTCTTTTAAAAGGGTATAGAAGTTTCGCCCGTCGAGCTTTACCAAGCTAATGGAAAAGGCTGAGGTAGATATCCTCACAAAGTCAAAGGGTTTTCCCTCAAAAATGATCATCCCATCTGCGCTCACCGTGACCCTCAATTGCCCACTCTTAGAACACACTTTTATTTCGTCCGAGTCGTTCAAGATCACAGTCCTGTTAAAAAGGGAATGTGGACACACCGGTGTCATGAGAATAAGTCTCGTATCGGGAGAAACAAGTGGTCCTCCCGCCGAAAGGGAATAGGCCGTTGAACCCGTGGGGGTTGCAAAAATGAGACCATCGGAAGCATATCTATTGAAAAACTCGTCGTTGATGTAAACGTCGAATTCCAGCAGTCTTTGTCGCACTCCTCTCCCAACAACTATTTCATTTAGGGCGATATGCTTGGCTAGACTTTTTCGCCCCTGAACGACTTCGCAATCGAGCATCATCCTCTTCTGCAAACTAAAATCCTTATTCATTATCCTGGTGAGTGCGGGATATAAATCTTTGACCTCTATTTCCGAAAGGAAACCAAATTTACCCAAATTGACTCCGAGAATCGGTATATCACTGCCTCGAAGCAATCTCACAGCTCTTAAGATTGTGCCATCCCCACCAAGAACGATGACCAATTCTATGTCCTCGGCGATCTTCTCCTCGGGATAGCCCAAATCTGGACGATTTAAGGTCAAAGCTTCATCCTCGGGCATCTTTACCTTGATATTCCGTTCACGGAGCCAATTTATAACATTCCGTGTGATGGAAACAACCTCTGCTTTTCCAAGATGAGGCACGATAGCCACAGCTTTCATAATAATCCCCAACGATCCATGAAACTCATTAACATTTCCTAAAATCTAAAGCTCCATGGGCTTCCTCTACAACGCTTTTGACCCTTTTCAATATATGGGATTCTTCCCTTCTTCTTTCACCATCCAAGACCAGGTACATGAGGAATTCGATATTTCCCTCCGTTCCTCGAAGAGGAGAGTAGATGAGGCCCTTGACCTCAAACCCTTCGCCTTCGAAATATCTCCAGAGATCTACGAGGACCCTTTCATGCACCTCAGGATCCTTTACGATTCCCCCCTTGCCCACGAATTCTCGGCCAGCCTCGAATTGTGGCTTAATTAGAACCACCAATTGGGCCTTGGGTTTCAGAAGTTTAATCAAATTCGCGGTTATCTTTTTTACGGAAATAAAGGATAAATCGACGGTGGCAACATCGGCTAAGGCGGGTATTTTATCCGGTGTCAAGTAGCGAATATTGGTTCGCTCTAAGAGATAAACCCTAGGGTCTTGGCGGAGACGCCAAGCTATTTGCCCATAACCTACATCCACTGCAATCACTTGTTTTGCTCCATGTTGAAGTAAGCAATCCGTGAATCCTCCCGTTGAAACCCCAACATCCAAAGCTATTCGCCCCTCCACATCTATTCTAAACTCATCGAGGGCCCTTTTGAGTTTAACCCCACCCCGGGATACGTAGGAAATTTCCTCACCTTTTATGCTAATAGCGCTCTTGGGATCGATTAGAGTCCCCGCCTTGTGCACGACTTTATTATCCACGAGGACTCTTCTCTCCAAAATAGCAGCTTGTGCTCGCTCCCTGCTGGAGAAAAACCCTCTGTTGACCAAAACCACATCCACGCGCTCTCTCCTGCCCATGAATCCTCCATATTTCACAGTTTAAAGCAACTAGCTTGGAAGATCAGTAATCCGAGAGCTAACTCTTTCAACGTCGCGATCGATCCTCTCCACCAGTTTAGGGAGCTTTTTGAGCCCATCCTCTACGGTTGATGCGACTCCCGGCGCATCGAGATTCAAAGAGGATAAGAGATCACCAATGGAGCCGTGGGTTATAAACTTGTCCGGGAGACCCACCTTAAGCACTGGGAGAGAAATCTTCCTATCATTTAAAACCTCCAACACGCCACTGCCGAATCCGCCTATCGAGGAATTTTCCTCTAGAGTTACGGTAAGATCATGATTTGGACATATCGTGCAGATCAATCTTTCATCGAGAGGTTTGACAAACCTTGCATTCACAACGGTGCATGAAGTTCCCTTCCCTTCCAGAATCTCCGCAGCTTTTAAGGCTACATCTACCATCCTTCCAATGGCTAGAAAACATACATTTTTACCCTCTTTTAGGATCTCTCCCTCGCCTATTTTGAGCATATTAAAATTCCTGGAGCGTTTCACGCCCAAGGCAGAACCCCTGGGATATCTCACAGCCACCGGGCTTTCAATGTTGATGGCAGTGTACAGCATGTGGCGTAGCTCGTCTTCATCCTTCGGAGTCATAATCACCATATTGGGAATATGTCTTAAGTAAGTGAGATCGAATGTACCATGATGAGTGGGACCATCCTCTCCCACGAGTCCAGCCCGATCTATGGCGAAAACAACATGTGAGCCCTGTAGACATACATCTTGGATGATTTGATCGTAGGCTCTCTCTAAAAAGGTTGAATATATCGCGACCACGGGAAGCAATCCACCCAGACTCAAGCCCGCCGCAAAGGTGACCGCATGCTGTTCAGCAATGCCTACATCATAGAAGCGGTCCGGAAAAGCATCCGCGAATTTATCCAGACCCGTGCCACTGGGCATAGCCGCAGTTATTGCCACTATCCGTTGATTCTCCTTCGCCAGCTCCACCAAGGTATCACCAAATACTTCAGTATACGATGGAAACTTGCTCTTCTTCTTGGGCTCCCCCGTCTCGATTACAAAGGGCGCTGGTCCATGAAACTTATCCGGATTTTTCTCGGCTGGTTGATAACCATATCCCTTCCTGGTCAAAACGTGGATGAGCACCGGTCCGCTGATTTTCTTGGCCAGTCGGATGCTTTGTTCCACGGCTTCAATGTTATGACCATCGATTGGTCCCACATATTTTATCCCCAGTTCTTCAAAGATCATACCCGGTACCAGTAGGTGCTTGAGACTCTCCTTTATGTGACCCCCAATGGCATACATCATTTCGCCGACGGCGGGTATCTTCTTTATCCTTTGCTCGATTTCCTCCTTTATCCTATTATAGGCGGGATCAAGGCGAATTCGACTGAGGTAGGAAGACATGGCTCCAACATTATTGGCTATGGACATCTCATTATCGTTCAATATCACCATCAATTTCGTCCTTAGATGACCGGCTTGATTAAGGGCTTCATAGGCCATCCCTCCGGTGAGAGAACCATCCCCAATGACGGCAACGATGGTTTCATCGGTGCCTCTTTTGTCCCTTGCCTCAGCTAACCCCAGGGCTATACTTATAGAATTACTAGCATGACCCGTGTCGAAGACATCGTGCTCGCTCTCCGACCTCTTGGGAAAGCCACCTAGGCCACCATATTGACGGAGGGTATCAAATTGATCCTTTCGTCCGGTGAGCAACTTGTGGACGTAGGATTGATGTCCCACGTCCCAGACGATTTTATCCTTCGGGCTGTCCAGAGCACGGTGTAATCCTATGGTCAGCTCGACTACCCCAAGATTGGGGGCGAGGTGTCCACCAGTCTTTGAAACGGTAGAGATAATTTTCTGACGAATTTCTTGAGCTAAAATTCGTAATTCGTCAGGTAAAAGATTTTTCAGATCAGCTGGAGAATGGATTTTATCTAGAATCTTCGAATTCACTTTGAACGCTCCTTATGATTCTCTCTCACAAACAAATTCTGCAAGATTTGCCAAAGCCCGAGTATCTCTATCCCCCAATCTGGTCAAAGCTTCTTTTGCTTTATCCGTTTCTTCTCGTGCCAATTCCCTGGATCTCTCCAAGCCAAAAGTCGCAGGAAATGTTGGCTTTAATTGCTCTCGATCGGAACCAACTTTTTTCCCCAAAAGAACCGTCTCTCCAACTACATCGAGAATATCATCGGTGATTTGAAAGGCTAGACCAAGATGGTGTGCATACTCGGTAATAATCGCCAATTCTTCTTCAGAAGTACCGGCCAAGATGGCACCGACTCTGGCTGCAGCCTTTATAAGCTCACCGGTTTTGTGGGTATGAATGAAATTCAAGGTGGCGAAATCAACTCGTCTCCCCGAGGAGAGAACATCCATAACTTGCCCTCCAACCATTCCCCGAGCACCAGAAACCGATGCCAACTCCCCGATGACCCTAATGATTTTGAGAGGATCATCAGCTTGTTGCTTGGCAGAAACCAGATAAAAAGCTTCAGCAAAAAGGGCATCTCCGGCTAAAATTGCAATATCCTCACCGAATAAAACATGGCAAGTTGGCTGGCCTCGCCGAAGATCATCATTATCTATTGCCGGTAAATCGTCGTGTATCAGGGAGTAAGTGTGGATATACTCAATGGCACAAGCCGTGGGAAGAACTCTTTCAGGTACACATCCAAAAGTCTCGGCAACGAGGAGGGTGAGTACTGGCCTAAAGCGCTTACCGCCTGAAAAAAGACTATGCCTCATGGCCTTATAAATCACTTGGGGATAATTATCCTCCGAAGGGAAAAAGCGATGTAAGGCATCCTCAACCAGCAACCGTTTTCCCTCAGGATAGATTGCTCTCACTCCTATGCTCCTCCAACCCCTCTTCGAACCAACGGGTGTTATCAACCTTTTCGGTACATATATTGGCCAAACGTATTCCTTCTTCCAGAAGATCCAGCGATTCCCCCAAACTCGCTTCCTTTCTCTGCACCAAACTTACGATTTTTCGAAGGCGATTTAAAGCTTCTTCAAAAGTAAGTTCTTCACTATGAGTCATGAGTCCCTCCTTGCTGTAACCATTCTTCCA
>JBFMAG010000120.1 GCA_040755895.1 Actinomycetota bacterium
AATGTTGTTATTATTATGTCACTCTTTGTTTTATGGGATAGCCGTGAGAACAAATTGGTGATATTTTGAGAGATTGAAAAGGAGTGATTGTGGAGTTGAGAAATTCAGATAAATTAAAAAGATATCTTGAGAACTACCTCAAGAAAATTCACAAGGTTTACATAGATGGAGACTTTACAGAAGAAAGTTTTTATTCTGCATTAAGCTACCTTATTGAAGAATGTTCTAAACTCTTTGGTAAACTAGCGGGCGTAACTGTTGTCCCCAGAAAAACCGAAGCAGGCATCCCCGATTTCCTTGTTAAACGCAATGGAGAAATTATAGGTTATATTGAGGCAAAAGTTCCAGATGCAAACCTGAAAGACATAGAAGATTCTAAACAATTAAAAAGATATCTTGAATCGCTTCCGAATCTGGTTTTAACCAATTTTTTGGAATTCAGGCTATACAGACAAGGTAAATTTGTAGAGCAAGTAGAAGTTGGTCGCCAATTTATTTTACAAAGATTAGAATACCCACCTGTTCCTGAGAGGATAAAACAATTCTTTGAGCTCTTAGAGAAATTTTTCTCTTTTTCCACACCATCGATAAAAACTTCATTCCATCTCTCTATCGAACTCGCAAAAAGAACCCGATTCCTTGAACATCTCTTACAAGAAGAGCTTTCAAAAGAAAACGAAGAGATAAAAAGATTTTACAAGGCTTTTCAAGAAGTATTGATAGGAACTTTAACCCCAGAGAGATTTGCCGATCTTTATGCTCAAACCATCACCTATGGATTATTCGCAGCAAGAATGCGCGTTAAAAATGGGTTCAATAAAGATAACGCCTGGAGGTTTATTCCAGGAAGTTTGCTATTACTTAGGGATATCTTCTATTCATTTACAGGACCACATTTCCCAGAATCGCTGTCCTGGATCGTTGATGACATCACCCAACTTTTAGAGAAAGCTGATGTTTCATCCATTCTTGAGGAATTTAAAACAACGCGTTGGGAAGAAGATCCCGTAATCCATTTTTACGAAACATTCCTTGCTACTTACAACCCCAAAGAAAGAGAGAGGCTTGGAGTTTATTATACACCTTTACCTGTGGTTTCTTATATCGTGAGATCAATTCATATCCTTTTAAAGGAAAGGTTTAATAAATCCGAGGGGCTCGCTAATAGAGATGTGACTCTTCTTGATCCAGCAGCTGGAACTTTGACTTTTGTAGTCCAAGCAATTAAACAGACCCGGAATGAGTTAGAAGAAAAAAGAAAAGGTGGTCTTATAAGATCCTATATTGAAGAGCACATCTTACCCCATTTTTATGCCTTTGAAATCCTTGTTGCTCCATATACAGTTGGGCATTTTAAGATCACAAGGATACTTGAGGAGATGGGCTATCAGTTTAAAGAAAACGAGCGATTCCAGTTCTACCTAACCAATACTTTAGAAATGAAGGAGCCTAAACAAATAAGCCTTCTTGTCGACCTTACCAAGGAGGGGCAAGCAGCTAAGAAGATAAAAGAGAAAATTCCTATCTTGGTTATCCTTGGAAACCCTCCGTATTCAGTAAGTTCAGAAAATAAATCTGAATTTATTGAAAAATTGATGGAGGACTATAAAGAGGATGTAAGAGATGAACGTAACATTCAGCCACTTTCTGACGATTACATTAAATTTATCCGCTTTGCCCATTGGAAAATTGACCAGGCAGGAAACGGAATTATTGGCTATATCTCCAATAACTCCTATCTTTCTGGAGTGATTCACCGAGGAATAAGACGAAAGCTCTTTGAGACGTTCGACGAGATTTACATTTTGAACCTGCACGGCTCTTCAAGAATCAGGGAAAAGACACCTGAGGGCGGAAAGGATGAAAACGTCTTTGATATACAGCAAGGTGTCACCATTGTCCTTTATGTGAAACTTGAAAAACCACTTGAACAGAAGAAGGTTTATTATGCCGACCTTTGGGGAGTGAGAAGCGAGAAATATGGATACCTTTTTGAGAACGACGTGTGCACAACCAAGTGGCAGGAACTCGAACCTGTCGCTCCCTACTACTTCTTCGTTCCCAAGGATTTCGCCTTGCAGGAGGAGTACGAGAAATTCTGGAAGGTGACGGAGATTTTTAAGGAGTGGTCGAGCGGGATAACAACGCATCGAGATCATTTCGTGGTGGGATTTACAAAAGAAGGGATACTCCAAAGGCTTAGGATATTCACGGGGAGATTACCCGATGAACTGGTTGCTCAAAGCTTGAACCTTAAGGATACAGGAACTTGGAAGTTAACTGAGGCAAGACAAAAGATTAGAGATCAAAGCCCTGAAGATAAGATTTATCCTTATGCTTACCGACCTTTCGATGTTAGATTTGTCTGCTACGAATCAACTTTAATAGATAGACCTAGATTGCCTTTTATGAAGAATTTGCTAGCAGAAAATTTAGGTTTAGCATTGGTACGAATACTCTCTAAATTGCCATTCTCTCATGCCTTCGTCTCAAAATGTTTAACGAATAGAGAGCTTGTCTCTGTTAGAACAAAAGAAAGAACTTACGTTTTCCCACTCTACCTCTACCCGGATGAACCCGAAGGGCGGCTTTTTCGTGAGGGGGCGCCTGAAGCGGAGCGCGTCCCCAACTTCACCGCTGAGTTCCTGCAAGCTGTGAAAGAATCGCTGGGCACAGAGCCGACCCCAGAGGAGCTCTTCTACTACATCTACGCTGTCCTCTACTCCCCCACCTACCGCAAACGCTACCAGGAATTTCTCAAAATAGACTTTCCCAGAGTTCCTCTCTCTGCGGATCATAAACTTTTCAAGACTCTAAGCGGTCTCGGTAAGGAACTCGCTGAGCTTCATCTACTTAAACATCCGGCTCTCCAAGAAGCTGAAGTTGGTTTTCCAGAAAGTGGCTCCAATAAAATTGAGAAGATTCACTACGATGAAAAAAGGGGAAGGGTTTACTTCAATAAAGATCAGTATTTTGAAGGCATCTCAAAAGATATCTGGGAATATCGCATTGGAGCCTATCAAGTAATGGATAAATACCTAAGAGATAGAAAAGGACGTAGACTTTCTATAGATGAAATTGAGCACTATATGAAGGTCGCAAAGGCAATAAGATTAACGATCGATTTACAACAAAAAATCGATGGTATCTTCAAGGAAATAGTTTCTTCATTATAAAGAGAAAGCTTCGCAAGAGGGATTTTAGATTTTAAATAGCCCCAAAAGGGGAAGGGGGTGAAATAAAAAATGGCAACCGGTTTCGTGACTAAGAAAGGCGAAAATTATTATATCGTGTACCCACATCCCTTAACTAAAAAGCCGAAATGGAGAGCTGCTGGGAAAAATAAAAAGAATGCAGAGAGGATGTTAGCCGAGGTAATGAACGAGATCCATAGTGGAGTTTACCGAGACCCGAAGGAGATATCATTTACTGAATTTGCCTTAAAGTTCCTAAAGGACTATGCTCAAGGACAGGTTAAACCCTCAACCCTTCAAAGCTATGAGGGATACATCAAGAACCATCTCATTCCCTATTTCGGGCAAGTAAAACTCATGCAGATTGGCGCCGATTTTGTTCAGGGTTTAGTATCCTCCAAGGTTGAAGAGAAAAAGCTTTCACCAAAGACAATCTCAAACATGGTCACCTTATTGAAGGAGATGTTCAAATATGCGGTCATTTGGGGATACTTAAAAGAAAATCCAGCGACCTACGTGAAAAAACCGAGGATAGAAAGATGTGAGATGAACTTCCTGACGCCCCAAGAGATGAGGCTCTTTTTGAACAATGTGAATCCCAAATATTATTCCCTATTCTTAACGGCTTGTCTTACGGGGTTGAGGCGTGGAGAGCTTTTGGGTTTGAAATGGGATGATATTGACTGGAATTCCCACACGATCTTCGTAAGAAGGGCTCTTTACAAGGGTAGGTTTATAACTCCCAAGTCAAAAAATTCTATTCGCAGGGTGAACATGCCACCCACACTAAGAGATGTTCTTTTTGAGCATAAAATAAATGCTCCAGCGAGCGATAGGGATTTGGTGTTTACAACGAGCAAAGGCACACCCCTGGATCCGGATGTTTTAGTAAGGCGGGAATTCCTCCCGGCCTTAAGACGGGCTGGCTTGAGGAGGATTAGATTCCACGACCTCAGACACAGCTACGCAGCAATGCTCATACACCAGGGCGAGAACATCAAATACATCCAGAACCAACTGGGGCATGCCTCAGCTCAAACCACACTCGACCGCTATGGGCATCTTCTACCCGAGGTCCACAATCACGCTTCCCTTAAATTAGAAAAGCAAATTTTTGGCAATTTCGATAGAAAAATAATAGAAATTGGCCAAAAAAGAAGCTTTTGAGATTTTGAATTTTTCAAGAACCTACAATTTTAGCTGGGGATTTAATGGTAGCGGGGGGCGGATTTGAACCGCCGTCCTTCGGGTTATGAGCCCGACGAGCTACCAGACTGCTCCACCCCGCGTCGCCAATATAAAATATAGCACAATTTTTCCGGGTTGCAAAGCGTCATGGCAGGTCGACAAATTGTTAAGATATTTTAATAGATATTTTTGAAGGAAAATGACGCTAGCTGCAGAAACTATTTTAAAAGGCTCCTGAACAGGGATTTACAATGAGGAGCCTTTTTCATACCAAAAGGGAATGAATAATTTTAGAACGATTCTTAAGACATGAGATTGGGGAACTAAAAAATTTGGCTTAGGTGTCGATTAAGAATATAACGGGCATGAATCATGAAAACATCTGCGGGACCTGTCTGCCGAAAGGCAGGTGTGAAAAATGAAAAAGAGATTCAGATTCATCGCACTTTTAATAATTCTGACGATTATCTCGTCTCCATGTAGCCAAGCCTTTGCGTATCCACAACCTCCTCAACAAGAAATGGATATCCCAGCCATTCAACGGGCAATAATGGACAAACAGTTGGAAGCGGAGCGGGTAAAGGCTGAGATAAAAGCATTGGATATAGAGCTTGAGATAGCCATCGAAGCTTACCTCGGTATTCAGCAGGAATTGGAGAAAACTCAACGGGAATTGCAAGAAGCGCGCTACAGGCTCGAACAAGCCCAACGGGAGTTTAACGCTCAAAAGGACATTTTAAACAGGCGAATCAGCAACATTTACAAGCATGGCGATCATGATGTCTTAGAGATCCTGCTAAATACGAAAAGCTTTACCGACCTTCTGGTCAGGCTCCGCTTTTTAATAATAATAGGGCAACAAGATGCGGATATCCTGGCAAAACTCCGTAGACAGAAGGAAAAAATAAGGAAAATAAAGATGGAATTGGAGGCATTAAAACAGGAAAAGTTGCAAGTTCGCCTCCAATTGGAAGCGAAGAAAACGGAGATCGAAAACAAGCTCGCCGAGCGAGAGCAATACTTGGCAAATCTCAATGCAGAAATTCAGGGATTGATTCAGGAAGAAGAGGAAAGAAAAGCCCGTGAACAAAGGGAGCTTCTACAGCGGCTCCTCCAACTGGGTGTAAATGGAGGTATAACCGTTGAACCCGGAACGGTGGTCCATACAGCCCTGAAGTATCTGGGGATTCCCTATCTTTGGGCAGGAGATAGTCCCGAAGAGGGCTTTGATTGCTCGGGTCTGGTTATGTACGTATTCGCTCAACATGGTGTCACACTTCCCCACCACAGCGCCACTCAATTCAAGATGGGAACCCCCGTGGAGATAGAGGAACTTCAACCCGGAGATGTGGTATTTTTTGGAAATCCCGTCCATCACGTGGGTATATATATCGGAGCTGGTTACTTCGTACATGCCCCAAAAACTGGAGATGTGATCAGGATAACCAGGCTGAGCGAGCGCTTAGATTATGCCGGGGCACGCAGATTCCCAGCAAAACCTATTCCGCAACCTCTCCTGGAGCAATCCATGGCACCACCCAACCAGTCCGTATCTTTACCCCAAAATAGCCCATAGCTTACCATCCTATGAGCAGTTTCAAATTTCAAAACGCGTAAATGAGCTCTCGGAAATCGTCATTGCCAATCGCCAAACACCCAAATGGATATCCCTTTTTTAATTATTCCTGTAGATGCACCAAAAGGAATCTGGATTGAAGAAGGAGATGGAAAAGAATATATTTATTCTGATAATAATCAAAGGGGAATAAGGATGAGGGATTTAATCGATTTATGTTTAAATACCGCTTCTGTGCTTGGAGCGAGCTATACTGATATACGAATCGTCCACAACGAAAGGGAATCCATCACCCATAAAAACGGCAAGGTCGAAGATATCTCCATCTCAAGTGACTCTGGCTTCGGCGTCCGCATGCTCGTGAATGGAGCATGGGGATTCGCCAGCAGTTTTAAATTAGAACATCGGGAGATAGAGGAAATAACCGCACTCGCCTTTAAAATCGCCAAGGCGAGTGCCCTGGCAAAGAAGGGAGATGTAACCCTAGCTCCGGCAAAACCCATCCAAGATAGATATAAAACCAAGGTGATTCTTGATCCCTTTAAGGTCCCTCTGGAGAAAAAACTAGATCTTTTGTCCACTGCCGAGGGTATCATGAGAAAGAATCGAGAGGTAAAAATCTCCCAAGCTTCCATGGACTCGTTCAAAAAGGAGCTGATATTCGCCAATAGTGAGGGGAGCTACATCGAACAAGAGATTACCTTCTGCGGCGCTGGAATCATGGCCATGGCCATAAGGAACGGAGATGTGCAAAAGAGGTCATATCCAAACTCCTTTAGAGGACAATTCGCTACCAAAGGTTATGAATTCATAGAGTCCCTGGGGCTTAAGGAAAATGCGGAACGAATTGCCGAAGAAGCCGTGGTCCTCCTTTCCGCGAAGGAATGCCCGAATACCACAACCACACTCATCTTAGATGGATCCCAGCTGGCCCTCCAGATTCACGAATCCATCGGTCATGCAATAGAGTTGGACAGAATCCTTGGGATGGAGGCGAGTTTCGCTGGAACGAGTTTCTTACGCCCCGAGCATCTCCACACCTACCAATATGGATCACCCTTGGTAAATATCACTGCCGATGCCTTGCTTGAAGGGGGATTGGGAACCTTCGGTTACGATGATGAGGGAGTGAAGGCTCAAAGGATTGAAATCGTCAAGGAAGGCAAACTGGATGGTTTCCTCACCTCGCGTGAGACCGCCACAATTTTAGGTCAAGAAAGCAATGGCACCATGCGAGCGGATGGATGGAACAGGATCCCCCTCATCAGGATGACCAATATCAACCTTGAACCTGGAGACAAGAGTCTTGAGGAGATCATTGCGGAAACGAAGGATGGTGTCTTCCTCCAAACCACCAAGAGTTGGAGCATCGATGACAAGAGATTAAATTTTCAGTTCGCCACGGAAATCGGTTGGGAAATCAAAAATGGCAAGCTAATGTCGATGATTAAAAATGCAAATTACACTGGAATTACACCACAATTTTGGAGCTCGTGCGATGCCATCGCCAACAAAGATCACTGGCAGGTATGGGGGACGCCCAACTGTGGTAAGGGAGAACCCATGCAGGTTATAAGCGTTGGACACGGTACATCGCCCGCAAGATTTAGAAATGTCAGGATTGGGGTGGGAAAATGATGACCCGCGATGAAGTTGCCAAAATACTCTCTCAGACATTGGCGTATTCAGAGGCTGATCAAACTGAAGTGGCTTTGGTAATTAAAGATTCGTCGCTTACAAGATTCTCCAATTCGTACATCCATCAGAATGTGGTCGAAAGGAATGTTAGGCTCACTGTGCGGGCAATAATGGGTAAGAAAATTGGCTGCGCCGATACAAACTCATTGGGTGATTCGTCCATCAAAGAAACGGTGGATTTGGCGCTGCAAATCGCCAGGCACACGCCTCCAAATCCCGACTTTGTCTCTCTACCTGAGAAGGTCAGAGTGCCCAGGGGCACATCCTTTGTTGAGGATACTGCAAGAGTGGACCCTGAACAGCGAGCTCAGACTATATCGGTGATCATCTCCAAAGCCTCAAAAAATAATTTGATTGCGGCGGGTGCCTTCAGTACCGGAACGATCGCGATTGGAGTGGCCAATTCTCTAGGAGTCGAAGCCATAGACCATTTAAGCGAGGCTTCTTTGAGCGTGGTCGTGATGTCCGAAAATAGTTCGGGGTATGCTGATTTCTTGAGCAAAGATGTGAAAGAGATAAACCCTGAAGTGATGGCGGATATCGCCATTGAGAAGGCATTGAGAGGCAAGAATCCCATATCCATCGAGCGGGGAACCTACAGCGTAATTTTGGAGCAATCCGCCGTTGCCAATCTCCTGGGCTACTTAAGCTTCTGTGGATTGGGGGCTCTCTCGGTACAGGAGGGAAGGAGTTTTATGTGCCAAAAATTTGGTCAAAGAATCACGGGGGAAAGCATCACCCTGTGGGATGATGCTTTGGATGAGAGAACCCTGGGACTTCCCTTTGACTTGGAGGGGGTACCGAAACAAAAGGTCATGCTCATAGAAGATGGGATAGCCAAAAATGTGGTCTATGATTCGTACACCGCGCACAAGGAAGGCAAAAAATCCACGGGACATGCCCTCCCCCTTCCCAATATCCACGGACCACTACCCTCAAATCTATTCCTTAAAGCGGGGCATTCCTCCTTACAGGAGATGATCTCCTCCACGGAAAGGGGAATTCTGATCACGAGATTCCATTATCTAAATGTCGAAGATCCGGTGAAAACCATCCTCACGGGGATGACCAGAGATGGTACCTTCCTCATCGAAAAGGGCGAGATAAAAAGGGGAATTAAAAATTTGCGATTCACTCAAAGCATTTTGGAAGCGCTATCAAATGTGGAAATGATCTCCAAAGACTTCAAATTAAAGGGAGATTCCTTCATCCTTTGCTGCGTGCCCACTCTAAAACTGAGCGAATTTAATTTTACCGGAATCACCGAATCATAAAATTTTCCCAAATTTAAAGGTAAAAGGTATAAGATACTGCTAAATTATCGATCCAGCTCGTTAGTTGATGATCCACTTATGGCGGAAAAAATAAGTGCGGTTCCTTCGGCCCTGCGAGGCAAGTTTTTGTAGACAATCTTCACAAATTACCCAGATCTCATCGCCATTCCGGGCCCATAAATCTATCCCCGATAAATATTTCAATTGTTTCCCACAATATTTACATCTGGCAAGCTTCATTTTTCTTCCCTTCAGGAGGCAAAAAGACTATTTTTAAATATATCGGTTAAAAAAAGAAAAATATTTAATCTGGAATCGAATTTGAGGGAACTGAGGAGATGAGGGCTCTGGAGCTCAGCTTCTGAACTCCTGAGCTGATTAAATGGCGGCTTCGCTGACCATCTCTTTTATCACCATGAGCTGGGTGCGATAGGAGCGCTCCATCTCATCCAGCTTCATGGTCACGTAACGAACGGCTTCTTCCAACTGCGGGATGAGGACGTGTTCCAAAGCGTTGACGCGGCGACGAGTCTTTTCTATCTCTAAAGCCAAGAGCTCTACAGCTTTTTCGACCTCTGCCAATTGGATCATCAACGGTAGGACTTTATTGAAGGTTTGTAGAGCATCATCCAAAATCGCTGGAGTAGTACTCAAACCATAGCAGTCGAAGGTTCCCTTCTGCTGCAATCCAATTTGTGGCACAGCCACTCCCATCAAGGTCTTCTGTAAGACATCAACGGAGACTTCAGCATGGGGATAAAGTAGAGCTTCTTCTATGACTTCAATGGCGACTTCGGATCGGGCAAGGGCAAATAATAAATAAGCCTGGGTCAGTTTCTCTTCCACTTCCTGTCGAAGGATACGATTTCTGCGAATGAGGATAAAGAACTGCTTCATCAGCTCATCTAACTTATCCTTAAGGAGCTTATGTCCTCGCTTTGCGATCTCCGTTCGCTTCTTCAACTTCAATAATTCCATTCGATTGGGATTGACTTTAATCGCCACTATTGTTCACCTTCGGCTCTAAGCTGTAAGAATTAAGCCAACATTAGCCAACCCTTTCCTTAATCCTTAATCGTGTATCTTTAGCTGCTGGCTGCCTCTTTAACAAGGTACTTGCTCATGTATTTCTCAACGTACTCACCACGCACTCTCTTGAGCTCTGCTCTGGGTAGGACGGAAATCAGCTCCCAGCCGAGATCCAAGGTTTCTTCGATGGATCTCTCTTCGTATTCTCCCTGGCGTACGAACCGATCTTCAAAGGCATCGGAAAAATCGGCGAATTGTTTATCCGCCTCAGATAAGGCGGCTTCTCCCAGAATGACGGCAAGTTCTTTGGCCTCCCTTCCTCGAGCATACGCGGCAAATAACTGATTGGAAATGTCGGAGTGGTCCTCTCTAGTTTTTTCTGGACCGATTCCCCTTTCCTTCAACCTCGATAGAGAGGGTAATACATCGATGGGGGGATAAATGCCCTTACGGTGAAGATCTCGGCTCAGCATGATCTGCCCTTCCGTAATGTAACCAGTTAAGTCGGGGATGGGATGGGTCTTGTCATCCTCGGGCATGGTGAGTATGGGAATCTGGGTGATGGAACCCTTCTTCCCCTTGATGCGACCGGCTCGCTCATACATCGTCGCCAGGTCAGTGTAAAGATAACCTGGATAACCCCTTCTTCCGGGAACTTCTTTTCTGGCAGCGGAAACCTCCCGAAGAGCCTCGCAATAGTAGGTCATATCGATCAGTATCACCAGGACGTGCATGTCCAAATCGAAGGCGAGATACTCCGCCGCCGTCAAAGCAACCCTGGGGGTGGCAATTCGCTCCACCGCTGGATCGTCGGCAAGATTGATGAAAAGCACCGCTCTCTCAATTGCTGCGGTCCTTCGGAACTCAGTGATGAAGTAATTTGCTTCTTCAAAGGTGATGCCCATGGCGGCAAAAACCACAGCAAATTCCTCTTCCTTTCCCAAAACTTTACTTTGACGAGCTATCTGAGCCGCAATTTGTGAATGAGGAAGTCCAGCACCGGAGAAAACGGGAAGCTTTTGACCCCTAACCAGAGGGTTCAATCCATCGATGGCTGAAATCCCAGTTTGAATGAAGTCGGTGGGATAATCCCTGGCATATGGGTTTATGGGGCTACCGTGAATATCCATTCTCTTTTCGGGAATGATCTTGGGACCTCCATCGATGGGTCTTCCCAAGCCGTCAAAGATTCTCCCCAGAATATCTCGGGAGACGGCAAAATCCAATCCCCTCCCCAAAAACTTCACCCTGGTCTGGGTGATGTTTAATCCCTGGGTACTTTCAAAGACCTGGACCAAAGCCGTTTCTTTGGAAACTTCCAACACATTTCCCAACCCCACGAATCCATCGGGGAATTCCAGCTCCACAAGTTCCCCATACTTCACATCCGTCACTTTCTCCACCAAGAGAAGGGGTCCCACAACATCGCGAATTGTCAGATACTCTTTGGGCATATCAACTCCCCCCTCCACGAGCCATCTCACCTATAGGAGTGGGGGTCTTGAGCTCGGAAATTACCTCTTTCTCAAGCTCACCGAAGGTCTCCAACTCCCCCTCCGGAACATATTTAGCCTTGGCAATTTTCTCTCTAATGGGAGTGTTTAAGATATCCTGCAGGGGTTTGCCATCCTCCAGAGCCTGCAAGGCTTGATGATGGAAGGTCATGATCAACTTGAGCATCAGGTACTGCTTCTTAAGGGAAGTGAAGGTATCATCCATATGATACGCATTTTGCTGCAGAAAATCCTCCC
Source organism: Actinomycetota bacterium (assembly GCA_040755895.1). Taxonomy (NCBI): domain Bacteria; kingdom Bacillati; phylum Actinomycetota; species Actinomycetota bacterium. The sequence continues at coordinate 11,711 of JBFMAG010000120.1, forward strand.
TAATGGACTTGGCCGTTTCCATGACCACCCGCTCATGGGTGGATAAGGCCTCGATTCCAACGAGCCTTACTATCTCCTTCAGTTCGGATTCCCTCTGTAAAATTCTCATGGCCTCGTCATGTAAATCCCTAAAGTCTGGTGATATCTCCTCCGACCAATGTTCCTTTATCTTATCCAGATAGAGAGAATAACTGATGAGCCAGTCGATTGCCGGGAAATGCCTCTGGTAAGCGAGCCAGTCCACCAATCCCCAGAAGACTTTGACGACGCGCAGGGTATTTTGAACCACGGGCTCGGAAAGATCGCCACCGGGTGGAGAAACGGAGCCTATTACGGTGATGGAGCCCTCACGATTTTTGCTTCCCAGACAGACTACTCTCCCTGCCCTCTCATAGAAAGCCGCGAGCCTCGTACCCAGATAAGCTGGGAAACCCTCCTCTCCGGGCATCTCCTCGAGCCTCCCCGATATTTCCCTCAAGGCTTCCGCCCATCTCGAGGTGGAATCGGCCTGAAGAGCGACGTTGTATCCCATATCCCTAAAGTATTCGGCAATGGTAATTCCGGTATAAACGGATGCCTCCCTGGCAGCTACGGGCATATTTGAGGTGTTGGCGATCAAAACCGTTCGCTTCATGAGGGGCTGTCCGGTATACGGATCGATGAGCTCGGGAAAATCTATCAAGACCTCGGTCATCTCATTCCCTCGTTCACCGCAGCCGATGAATAGGATTATTTCTGCATCCGCCCATCTGGAAAATTGATGTTGAATTACAGTTTTCCCGCTTCCGAAGGGTCCGGGGACACAAGCTGTTCCGCCTTTAGCCACGGGGAAAAAGGCATCCACCACCCGTTGTCCCGTGACCAATGGTATAGCAGGGGGTAGCTTCTCCTTATAGGGACGGGGTCTTCTCACGGGCCATCTCTGGAGCATTCTGATGGGATGCTCTTTGCCATCCTCGGATACCACGATGGCTACGGTATCCTCAACGGTAAACTCACCCGAGTATATCTCCTTGACCGCGCCTTCTATCCCCGGGGGGACCATGATGCGGTGTTCGATTATGGGAGTTTCCTGTACCACGCCTATGATATCACCGGGAGAGACCTTATCGCCGGAGGAAACCTTGGGTACAAAGGTCCATTTCTTTGTCCTATCCAAACCCGGCTCCTCCACACCGCGAACCACGAAATCACCAATTTTGCTTCGGATGATATCCAGGGGGCGTTGCACTCCATCGTAAATGGATTGAAGAAGCCCTGGTCCAAGCTCCACACTTAGGGGCTCGCCGGTGTCATAAACGGGGTCTCCGGGACCCAATCCCACGGTCTCCTCGTAAACCTGGATGGATGCAGTATCTCCCCTGAGTTCGATGATCTCTCCCATGAGCCTCTGATGGCCCACTTTAACCAGGTCATACATCTTTGCACCCTCAAGGCCCTCGGCCACTACGAGGGGACCTGATACCTTTATGATCCTGCCTTGCCTCATTACTCATCCTCCTCGCCTTGTGCCTCATCCTAGCTCCAGTTCCTATTCTTCACCATTTTTTACCGTGGAACAAGGAGCAAAAGCACAGAGGCACAAATTATTCTTCCTCTTCTTTGGCCAGAATATCGACGCCAACCGCCTTTTCCACTATTCTTCTTAAGCGTTGCAAACCCAGACCGACGCCCCCAGTGGTTGGCGGTATCACCACCATCGCTGGTTTGAGCTTTTCCGCAACCTCCGCGAACAAATCCTTTATCTCCAGATATATGGGCTCTGTGACGATGACCACACCATAATCCAGATCTTTAATCCGGGGCCAAATATCCCTTGCTTCCTTTGTATTCACAACGGGATAGGCATCCATCCCCAAAGCCGTGAATCCCAAAACGGATGTTTTGTCTCCAATTATGGCGACCTTAGACATATAGATCTCGAATCCTTTCCCTTATTTTATCCTTGGGCACATTATTTAGCCTTCCGGTGAGGATTATCCTCACCATATTTACCTCACTCTCCTTGGCTAAGATGTAACCTACCATTGGCTCCAAACCCACAGGGACATATTTCGCCTTCTTGGCGTGATTCAAAACGAAATTATCGGCCAATTTATCAAAAATGGATAAATCGATCCTCTTTTCCTCTTTAAAGATAGTTTTAAGAAGATACGCGTAGGGAGTATTCTTCAACCGCTCTAGTAAACTATCCAAGGGTTCCTCATAAAGGGCGATGAATATTTCCTTGTCGATTGAACCATTATCGAACAAAGCTTGGAAAATAAAATCCTTCTTCCTCCCCAGGTTTTTGGCTCTTAAGAAAGTTTTGATATTTCCCAGGTCTATAAATATTTTAACCAAATCCTGAAGAAAATCATTTCTTTGCGAGACCGCCAATCCATATAACAGTTTATAAAGCTCTCCATCCAAAACGATGTCGATTTGCTGAGCATCCCTTTCCTTTTCGAACCGATGCATGGCCTCTTTTACGCCTTGGCGATAAACCTCAGGTAATTCATCCACAATTCCCTGCTCGATTGAATCCCTGGCTTTCTGCACATCCAAGAGTCCCAGATAAGACCAGATATGCTCTCCGGTCTCCTGCTTATACTTGGTCTTAAGGAGGACTTTTAAATTGTGAAAATCGTATCTCAGCCGAAAGAATGAGATTATATTGCGCTCGCGAGTTAACTCATCCAAAAAATCGTAGACTCTGGCCAAATACTTGTGGAGGGCCTCTTCGATATCGTCAATCGTCCGTACGTTCTCAAAGAATTCCCCATAATCGGTCTCCGCCAATATCCGCAACTGGTCGGAGAAATCATCCGCCTCCACCAACCTCTCCATCCTATGGCGAGTGAATAGTTTATTCTCAAGTACCTTTATCCTCCCAGTGGCGACACCATATTTTATTGGATCAATAAAAATCTGCAACCTTGTCATTCTCTTCTTTTAAACTGGTTAGTGGCGTTGTTTGGTGATTAGTGATTCGCTTTCCTTCGTCCTTCGCCCCTCGTCCTTCGTCCTTCAACCTTGAACTTTCAACCTCTCCAAAGAGTGTTTTTAATACTTGGGGCTCTATTTCCTCTCTCAGTGTTTCGAGCAGTGCAGGGAAAGAGTTATTCGCCTCGATTTTATCCGACCTAAGGATAAAACCACCTCTTATATCCCTCGTTTCCTCGGCTAATTTTAAGTTGCCCTTCTTGCCTTGTTTAACTAAGATAGAATTTACCTCTTCCACAAAATTGTTGGTGATTCGCTCCCTATCGCGGGGTGAGAGGATGATTTCCTCCTTTCCCGTTGTCGCTGCATTTACTATCATCTTTTTCAACAGCTCTTGATATTCCTTGGATCGGAGAGATAAGAGTTTGTCCAAAGCTCCTTTAAAGGCGGCTCCCACAGCATCTTGTTTTTGAGAGAGGATGGAATTGCGAGCTTCCAGCCGAGCCAGAGATAATATCCTTTTCTTCTCCCCCTCAGCCTGAGCTTGAGCAGTGGCAAGAATTTTAGATTTTATGGATTCTGCTTCCTTCCCCGCCGACTCCAGGATCTCATCCGCCTTCGCCTTCGCCTCATCCCTTATGTAGCTGGCGTCTTTTTCAGCATCGCTTTTGATTCGCTCGAGTATTTTCTCTATAGGCATTTGGAAACCACCAATTCCTTTAGATTACATACCAGCTTTTATGGAGAGTAAGAGAATGATTGAGACTATCAACGATAGTGCAGCGTAAGTTTCCACCAAGGCAGGGAGAATCAACGCTTTACCAGCTTCCTCTGTTCTTTTAGCAACCATGCCCGCGGCACCCACCGAGGTCAATCCCTGATAAATCGCCGAAACCAGACACGCGAAACAGACTGGCATACATGCGAGGAAAATTTGAAATCCCTGAGGGGATGTTAATTTACCACCCTCTCCACCAATGAGTCCAAAGAAGAAGACGACCAAAACGGCGGTGATGAAACCGTAAATTCCCTGGGTTCCAGGTATGGCACAAAGGGGAAGAAGCCCTCCAAATTTTTCAGGGTCTTCCACAAGTATTCCAGCTGCGACATTTGCTATGTAGGTGATGCCGATTGAGGAACCGATTCCTCCCCCAATTGCCGCGGCTGCTGCCCCTGCAAGAGCCCAATGAAATCCAGATAATCCCAAAATCATACCTTCTGCCCCCTTTCGCTTTTTAAAGAATAAACATACCCTCCTTCATTTTATAAAATTCTCAAAATTTAATCGTACTTGAGGATCAAATGCCTGGTTTGGAGCTTAAAGGGCTCGAATCTGCGACCTCCGTCGAAGTAAAAATACTTGAAGAATTCCACATACTGAAGCCTGAGTGGATGCACGAAGGCGCCAAGGAGATTTATCACAAAATTGAAGATATGCCCAACGGTCAAGAGCAGAACCATTAGGATGATCCCCAAGAAAGGTATTCCCAACAACATCCTCCCGAGCATATTGATGACCCAACCAATTAAAATCGTCGCCAGACCTAAAGCCATGAGACGAGCATAAGAAAGAAAATCCGTTATAAATCCGGACATTCCGTAAAGATTATATAGTCCACTTGCAAATCGCACTAATGCACTTCTTGAAGATTTACTGAAAAGCCCGACTAATATGGCAAAGCCGATTAATTTGAAAAAGACACCCGATGAAGTGTGGCCCGAAAGGAGCGTTAAAACCCAACCACAAATGGAAACCAGGAAAAAGATGGAAAATACCATTCCCCAAAAACCTCGCAGGGCTTTGCCCAACTTTTCACCCTTTATGCCCTCACACATCTCACGCCATAAGGAGCAACAATTGCTTAAATATCTGCCTTGAAGGAAGATAACGAACAAGATTCCTAAACCCACCGCCCACGTAGCTTTTGGATAAAGATATTTGAACACGGGTGATGGGGTCTTGGACATTTTCTCTCCTAGCCAACAACCCAGCCATAAGAGTACGGCGGGTAGAAACAGAAAGGTGGGAATCTGATCGAAGACGACATCTGTTATCCTTTGATTTTTAAGATTGTTGACGGCTTGGAGGGTTACTCCGAAACAGACGTGAATAATGCCCAAAGCGATGGAGAGAAACAAGAACAACTGAGCATCATCGACCGGATCGATGAGGACTAATCTTTTCAAGAAAGAAGGCAAGGAAGCAACATCTATACAAAAGTAACTGCCCGTTGGTACCCCGACGATCATGGAGGCTATCCCACCATAGGCGAGTAGGTGAAAGAACCTCTTGACGTTTTCACTGACCTCCAATTTCTTGCTCATCCACCAACATGCAAGCGCTAACATCAAGCCATATCCCACGTCGCCCAGGCAAATCCCAAAGAAAAGGAAGAAGAACGGAGCAAGATAAGGAGTGGGGTCAACCTCATTGTAATCGGGGAGCCCATAAAGTCTGGTGAGAACCTCAAAGGGTCGGAAGATTGGTTTATTTTTTAAAACTATGGGTGGCTGCTCGCCCTCCATAGGATCGGTGAAGGTTACCTCTATTTCCTCGGATATTTGATTTATTTTCTCCTGAAATTCGGGTAAGCGTTCTGCTTCTACCCATCCCTCGATCATGAAAGCTTCCCTGGTATTGGCAAAATTCGCCTGAATTTCGGCTTTTCTCCGCTTATTTTCCAAAAAGTCATGGAGGACCCAAAGATCGGATTTTAAATATAGCAAATCCCTTATTTTTTTGATGATGCCTTCCTTCTCCCTTTCCAACTGGCTGCATTCTTTCTCAATTCTTTCGATTTCCTCCCGAGGACTCTTTACCAAAGCGGGGAAAAAGACCTGACGAAAACCATGTTTCTGAAGGATGCCATAGACCTGATCGGAGTGCCTCTTCAAGAAGATGAGAAGAAAGTTTGAATCCTTAAAATCCTGGCTAACCAGGGTTAAATCGCTTTCTGCGACATTTTCCTCCAACTCCTTCTGCAAATCAGCATATTCCGGTGTGGGAACCTGTCCAATGAGGACCACAGTTTGTGCAGTCTCCCCGAGATCGCTCAAGTTAAGATCGAGAGGCAACCAGGGCAGAAGGTCCTCCCTCAAGGTTTTGAGACGGGTTATCTCATTGCGAATATGGGCGAGCTGATTGTCCAAATTTTCACATTCTTCATAAATATTATTAAACTCGATTTTATCCTCGATCTCGTTGAAACTGGTCCAGGCGACTTTGACCTTCTCCTTGATTAAACCGGATAAAAATCCCCCTTTTCTTTCCTCAAAATCCGCCAAAAAATCGAGGACAAATTGCACCTTGGAGAGGAGGAGTTCCAGATGTCCCAAATCTGGCTGATAATCGACTAGGAGAGGTTCCCAATCGGTTTCTGCAATCTCCTCCCTTAAATTCATGATGTGTAGCAAGCCCTGCTCGTTTAAAGTATCAACGAGCACTTGTCTTAAGGAATTATGGGCAACGAGATAAACTTTTTTCATCTTCACTACGGCCACTAAGAAATCAACCTTTCCACGATGAGGTTTATCGCCTTCCGTAAATTTTCGCCGGCTACCTTGCTGATTTGCTTTCTTTTCTCCTCCGCCTCTCTCCTGATGGAGAGGGCTTCTTTCTCCGCTTTTTGCTTTATTTCTTCCTTTACTTTTTTTGATTCTTCTCTTGCTTCTTTCCTCGCCTTTTCAATGATTTCGGTGCCCTCACGGCGAGCTTTTTCTATAATTTCCGCCGCCTCTTGTTTGGCGTCTTCGATTAGTTGGTTGGCTTCCTGTTCAGTTTCGCGGATGACCTTAAGACGCTGGAGCATAATGTCACCTTTAAAAATGCTTGAAAGCCTGCAATTTTGCAAAGTCGAAAAATATATTAACACCAAATCCCATTTTAGACAATCGATTTCATTTTACAAAATTTTGATTCTTCTCCATTTTTAGTGGATATCTTTTTCTCTCCTTTGATGGGAACATATCTTTTTGTTTCCCTCCCTTGATAGTAGAAATCTTTTTGTCTTCCCCTCCCTTGATGGGAGGGGATTGAGGGAGGGTGCTCAGGTTTCAATCACCCCCACCTTCATCCTCCCCCGTCAAGGGGGAGGAAAACATGGAGAAGAGCCTTAATTTTTGATTAATGTTTTTACATGAGGCAACATCAATGTTTCTTTAGGGCTATGGGATAAACATGGCCCATTTTCCCCTGCAAATAAGCTTGGTAAAGTGTGCAAAATATGCAACGAGTTTTATCATTCCTTCTGCAACAGGGAACATTTATCTCTTCCCAGCAATTCGTATCCTTTAGAAATGCAGGGCAATTAAAATATTGATTCGCTGGACATCCCTTCATATCCCGACAGAAATTCATCGAAATCACCTTCGGCAACAAATTTTACTACACTTACTTCAGATACTCCTCCGGTACCTCTCCAGCTTTCACAATGGCCAATTTGGTACAGGGGGGACCGATAAACTCCAAGATAAATGTGGTGGCAGCAATGACATTTATAATCAAAATGCCTAAATGCGCACCCTGCGCCCCAAAATGTCTAAAGGTATGGGAGGCATCGATGGCCAGACCGATGGCCACACCCGCCTGAGGGTAGTAACCCCAATCCCACATACTTTCTCACGGTTTCTGGAGCATCTGTGATCGCTGCTCCGAAGTACGCGCCGAGACTTTTGCCCAGAGCCCTCATCAAGATGTAGATTAGACCAAGTAGACCAAGCTTGGGCAATAGACCGAGCTGCAATTTTACTCCCACGAGAACAAAGAAGAGGAGATAAATGGGAGGAGTAATATTCCTCATGGCATCAAACGCCACCCTATTCTTGGTCGAAAGGTTGATGAAAGTTATCCCCAAAGCCATATTTGTTAGGATTAGGGAAAAGTGGAATCGCAGTGCCAGACCTGCACACAGCATAATGGCACCCAAACAAATGATTAAAAACTCATACTGCTCACGAATCTTCGTGGCTACATAGTTTAATACGATTCCAATGGTCACACCAACAAGTAGAGAACCCAGAATTTCCAGCAAAGGACGGTCCATCAGGGAGAGGGCTAATAAATTTTTGGTGCCAACGATGAGCGCCTTTGCGACAGAGGAGGTAAAGGCATAGGTCATTAAAGCAGCGGCATCATCGAGACCGACCACGGCGAAGAGGGTTGTGGTTAAAGAGCCTTCGGCATGATATTGCCAAAGAACGCTCACGGTTGCCGCTGGAGCCGTAGCCGAAGCTATTGCGCCAAAAATGAGAGCGATGGGCCAACTCTTCGTCAAAAGGAATACAGAGAATAATACCAAGAGAGAAGCGGCTAAAGCCTCAAACACCGTGATGCTGAGGATACTCGTTCCCAACTCTCTTATTTCACTGAATTTGAGTTCTCCCCCGATGGTGAAGCCTATAAGCGCCAGAGCTAAGTTGCTAATCACCCCCAGGTTTTCAGACATCCTTAAGGTGACCAGGTTGAAACACGACGATCCCAACAAAACGCCGATGAACATATATCCCACAACATGGGGAATCCTTATTTTGCCGCTCAGCCATGCTCCACAAAATCCTAAAATGAGGAGTGTTCCTAATAACAAAAAGATGTTCACTTCAGGTTTGGCAACACCTCCTAAAGGCTCTGAAAACCTTTTAAGGATAATTCATCGAAAATCGCAATTAAGTTTATAGGGTGAGATTAGCTAAAATTTAACCTTCTTCCATAAGAGAGCGGCAGAGCTCAGCCCGGCTCACTACTCCCACCAGTTTTCCTTCCCTCACAACAGGTAAAATCTTCAATCCCCTAGCCATCATAATCTCCGCTGCATGGAGGATAGTATCATCTTCAGTAACACAAACCGCTTCTTTGGTCATGAAATCCTTGACATAACGCTCCCCTACTTGGATCATCCTTCGAGCTAACACTGCAAAATCACGAACGAAAAACTCGTCCGTTCTGCCAAATTGCCCGGGAAAGGCGGATTCGATTATGTCCTTTTCGGTGATGATGCCCATAAGTCGGTGCTCATCATCGACCACCGGCACGCCGGAAAATCTATGACGAGCCAATATCCTAGCTGCCTCTTTCAGAGTAGTATTCTCGGAAACAGCTGTGAGGTCGCGGGTCATGATGTCTTTAACCCTCCACCTTTTTACCTCCTTTAACTGTACCCAATCAAGGAATTGCTCACCTCTTGTCGGCTTTCTATCCTATTCTCAACCTTCCTAGCCACAGCTATTGAAGCAGCCATTCCCAGTCGGATGGCTTCATCGATCGCACCGCCCTTTGCCAAAACAAAAGCCATCCCACCTATCATAGCATCTCCTACACCCACTCTGCTCACTATCTCTAAACCAGGAGCACTCGCTTCCCATATTTGCTCCGGAGTAAGCACGATATGATTTATATGATCGGAGGCGATGACCACGACTTGAACGCCTTTGGCCAAAATCCTTTGAGCCACTTCCAGTCTTCGGCGATCGGAATTGAGCCTCACCCCCATGAACTGGTCCGTAGCCCGGATATCGGCTTGACAAGAAAAGGTTGGGCCTCCAGACCCCTGATAAGTGCGGGTTCTGTGGTATTAAGAATGGTCTTTACCCCCCTTTCTCTGGCCATGGTGATCAGCTCAGCATAAATTCCTGGTTCCACACCTTTGGGGAGACTAACCCGCAATGACGACCATTTCACTGCGGGAAAGCGCCCTCTTGAAGGCTCTCTCAAATTCTTGAATCTCCTCGATCGAAACAAGTGGTCCCCTCTCATTGACCTGCGTTTGAGTACGACGTGTTTCGTCTAGAATGATGTAATTTGTCCTGGTCTCCTCGGCTATATGCACAAAACTGGTGGTGATTCCAGCTTTCCTGAGTTCCTCCTCAAGAGATTGACCAGAAGTACCCCCAACAAATCCCATGGCGATGGCTTCGGAACCAAAAGCCTGCAGAAGATACGAGACGTTTACACCCTTGCCCCCCGCCGTAGTCATTAAAACCTCCGCCCGATTTAGCCTATTCAACCTCAAGCTAGAGACCCTTAAGATCTTGTCCACCGCTGGATTTAGAGTCACTGTGGTAATCAAGCCTATCAACCCCCTCCCCCAAACTATATCCTAAAGCAACCAATTCTAAAATTCACTTTTAATGATCCTTTCCATCTGTTTCTGTCAAATCATACCATCACTACCACTTCTATTTCTCCTGAACTTCGCCCGAAGCCACCAGAGCATACCTGGTACCTATGGGTCCTAGTAATTCGCAAACAGCTACAGCTGATAACTCTATAGCCGTAATTAGAGCTGCGAATTCCGGAAATTTGCTTTGGACGATGAGAACTAGTCCTATAGTGAGTCCAGCTTTGGAGAACATGGCAAATCCCAAATATTTCTGGACCACTTTTTCCGCACCAGAAGCGGCGCACCAGCAAATACTCCGCCAACTTTACCAATTCCCCAGGCTATAACATATATTAAGGGTATTAACCAGTTTGCAGTGAGCACATCAAGGCGTAGACTGGCACCAGTTAAGGCAAAAAATACCACAAATGTGGGTAGCTCTACATCTTCCAAGAGTGTAAACACTTCTGAGCTATGAAAGTTAGCCACCGTCAATCCCATCACCATACAAAGCAACAGAGCGGAAAATCCTACCATTTCGCCTATTTCTCCCCCCAAAAGCGCCCTACTAATAATGCGAGTACCTCGTGTCTGTCTTTTACCAACTTAAGAACATAAACCATTATAAATCCCAATACGGCTCCAAAGATTATGGAACCGCCCACTCTAAATAATGGTGTTGTGAACATCTCTGTACTAAAACCTTTTATGCCCACTACCGCCACCACGATGGTAAACAATGTGATGCACGCTGCATCATCCAAACCCACCACCGCTAAAAGTGTGCTAGTGAATGGACCTCTAGCTTTATATTCTCTAATTACAGCCACTGGAGATGCGGGAGCTGTAGCCGAAGCCATAGCTCCCAATAGTAAGGATATAGGAAGGGACATGCCAAGAATAAACTTTGTGGTTAGAAATACTACTACGGAAGGCACCACCTACCTGAGCCAAGGTTATTACCGTGATACTTTTACCCAATCTCTTCAGTTTCCCGAAGTGCAATTCTCCGCCAATGATTAAGGCAATCAAAGCCAATCCTAATACCTTTATGCCTCCCAATGACTCATTCAAACTCATAGGTATGATATTTGTAGCCAAGGGACCAAGGACGATTCCGGTTATGATGTATCCAGCTACCGCTGGGAGTTTAAACAGTCTAGCTATCTTTCCTCCCACATAACCAGCCAATAATAATATGCTTACTCCTATAATTTGCTCGTGGATAGCCATGATTTAGCCAAAACCACCCTTCAATTATCTTTGATGCCACTAAGGGTAAGTCCTTGGCTGTAAATAATAAAACAAAACTATAGCTGTATCAATATATAGGCTATTTGGTTGTGTAGGAATTTTGAGTCATTTCATAATCCATAAATCAAAATTGACACGGTGACATAGGGGAGATGTTGAGAGGATTTTTACATAAGAATTTAAGAGAGCAGATTTCTTGTATGTTGATCTTGTTTTCTGTGTTTGATATATTGATTTTGCTGTAGAATTTCTTGAATGGTGGTTATAGAGTTCGCAAATACGGGGGGTGTAGCCGAATCTGGTACAGGCAACGGACTTAAAATCCGTCGGCAGCGATGCTATGTGGGTTCGAATCCCGCCACCCCCACCATTCAACATTTTTTGAAAAGCAGTTGTTTTTTCAAAGATACCTAAAGCACTTTCTCGGCTGTGAGTTGTACGATTCTCCTGATTTCCCGCTTTAAGTGATCAGGGAGATCCGGTATCTCGGGATCTAAAAAGCCTCGCACAATTAGGGAGGTTGCCTGCTCCTCGTTTAAGCCTCTCGACATCAGGTAATATAATTGCTCCTCTTCGATCTTTCCCACGGCTGCCTCGTGAGAAAGATCACACCCCTCGACTTTTCCTTCTAACTCCGGAATGGCATGAATCCTGGCTTTTTCGGAAAGGAGTAGACCTCGACAATCGAGATGAGCTCTAGTTTCAGTGCGCTCACCGACCAGATGTCCCCGGGCGATTATTTGAGAGGAATCCCTAGCAATGGCCCGTGTGGTTACCTCAGCTTTTGCTCCTCTAGCTTTGAGAACCGCCCGATTCCCCACATCAATGAAGGAATCCCTGCACCCGTAGATTAGGGTATGATATCTGGCTTTACTATCGTCTCCTTGGCAATAAGCTACGGGATACATCTGGAGGGTCTTCACTGGGCGAAAGCAGACGTAATTGCTTAAAAATGTTCCGCCTCTTTCAATGACGGCACCCGTTCTCGGTCTGACCTCGATTTTGGGTGCCCAGCCGTGAATCATGGTGAAGGTGATGGTGGCTCCCTTCTTGATGTAAAACTCGGAAACACCGATGTGCATGCCGAAATCAACCGATGGATGGATTGTGCAGCCGGTGATGATGTGCAACTCGGAATCCTCCTCAGCGATGACGACATTATGGGGACATTGCAGTATTCCATAGCTTCCCATGAATAGACATGCTTGCACCGGTAGGGTGAGCCTTGCACCCGGTTCGGTTCGAATGAAGTAGCCCTCGGTTTGATTGATTTCAGCCATGGCCGTGTATTTATCCATGTCTACGGGAACAGCCTTCCACCAATAATCGGCAAGCCAGTCATATTCCTCCAAAGCCTGGTTCATGCCCATTATCTCTACACCGGGAATACCCTTCTGAGTCCGGGCAACGATAACGGAATGATCACACTGAAAGAAGGTTCCCAAACGCATGGCTTCATTGGAATCGATTCCAACCATCCTCGCGGCCTCTTGAATTTCCTGGGGAAGCTCCCCAGGAGTTGAAACTGTGGGATGATTTGGGGCTTCCCTTTCGAATTTATCGATATCCACATCGGGACCAAGTTTTGCCCGCTTCTCTCTTGCCGCTTCAGCTCTTTTGATGGATTCTCTTCTCCACTTGGGTAACTTGGTCATCGTCTCTCCTCCCTCTCAACCAACCTTTTCATCTCGGGTGGACAAATTTCAAGGTACTCACAATAGCCCTTTTCCTCAATCTTTGAAAATATCTCATAGGGATCCCCGCTGGCAACGATCCGTCCATTACACATCACCGAGGCTCTATGTGGCCTGATGTAGGGAAGAATATGTCGATAATGGGTGACGACCAGAGAGGCACATCTCTTCTCCCTGATGTATTCACCAAGGTCAATCCCCAAAGTTTTTAAAGAGACGATATCCACTCCGGAGTCCGGTTCATCCAGGATCATGAGTTTCGGATTAGCCGCAAAGACCTGGGCTAACTCCGACCGTTTTTTTTCTCCTCCCGAGAAGCCTACATTGACATCTCGAATCCAAAAGGTCTCAGGATCGAGTCCAACTTTGGATAAAAGGGCAGTAGCCAAGGTTTCCCGCTCCTCCTTTAGGGGATCCCAGGGATCCTTTCCAGCAGCGATTCTGATCAAGTCCCTCAGTTTAACCCCTCTGATCTCGGGAGGAGTTTGAAAAGCGATGGAGATTCCCATCTTCACTCGTTCATAAATGGGTTTGTCCTGAAGATCAATCCCGTTAAAGATGATTTTTCCCCTGGTCACCTTGTAATTGGGATATCCAAGGATGGTCATGATCAGAGTCGTCTTCCCAGAAGCATTTGGTCCCATGAGGACATGAACTTCTCCCTCTTCAACTGTGAAGTTCACATTGGTCAAAATCTCCTTACCGGAAACGGTAACGGTTAAATCCTTTATCTCTAGTAAGCTCACTTCCCTCTCCCCTCTCTGATATATCCAGAAATTGTTCCTCCGCCCACAACGATATTTCCATCGTAAAATACCGCAGCCTGACCGGGCGTGATTGCCCTTTGAGGTTCTTTAAATCTCACCCGAACCTTATCTCCTTCTAGGGGAATGATGGTTGCCGGGGCTCCCTCCGCTTTATATCTAATCTTGACCGTAACACTCATTGGTCTTACTAATTTCTCCACCGATATGTAGTTTACCTCCTCGGCTACGAGCTCTTGCCGATATAAATCCCTTGAAGGACCCACGATGAGAGCATTTCTCTCCCCGTCGATGCTGACCACATAGAGTGGCTCCTTACCTGAAATACGCAGACCCTTGCGCTGCCCAATGGTATAAAAGAGTATCCCCCTATGCTTCCCTAGGATATTCCCCTGAGAGTCGAGAATGGGACCGGGATTGATGGCCCGCCTGCCCGTCCGGTAGGCGGGCCTGCCAGCAGGCGCGGCTTCCATATATCCTTTTAAAAACTTCCCGTAATCTCCGTCTGGGATGAAACAAATCTCCTGGCTTTCCTTCGTACCCGCAACGGGTAAGCCAAGCTTTACAGCAAGACGTCGCGTTTCATCTTTGGTGAAATTTCCCAAAGGCAATAGAATATGGGGGAGCTTCTCTTGGGTCAAGGTGTATAGGACATATGATTGATCCTTCGTGGAATCGACACCTTTTTTTAGAATATATCTTCCTTTAAAGCTATTGAATTCGATCCTTGCGTAATGGCCAGTGGCAATAAAATCCGCCCCAAACTCCTTGGCTTTCTCAAGGAGAATACCGAACTTTATATGCTGATTGCACTTTATGCAGGGATTTGGAGTTCGACCACGAGCATATTCTCGGCAAAAGTAGTTGATCACCTTTTGAGCGAATGCTTCCCTGAAGTTCAAGGTGTAATGAGGAATATTCAGATGATCGGCCACCCGGTGCGCATCTCCTATCGCTTTGAGTGAGCAACATCCGCCAAATCTATCCACCCCCTGGGCAATTTTTGGGGATGGCCAGATTTCCATGGTTATTCCCATCACTTCGTAGCCCCATTGCTTGAGTAATGCAGCGGTGATGGAACTATCCACACCTCCACTCATAGCCACGATGACCCTCTCGGTCATTCATTCCACCTCAGAAATGAAATTTTTCCCACCCAAGGAGATCGTTCAATTAACATATTAACACGAACATCAGTGGAAGGATCGACTTTAACCCTGACCCTTAACTAACGAGAGGATCAAACCATCCAAGATATCACATTCACTGACGATTACCTCGCTTAGACCAATGCCCTTGAGAATCCCCAGAAGGATGAGGGCTCCAGCGATGATGACATCGGCTCGAGCTGGTTCCAAGCCCTTGATCTCTTTTCGCCGTTCCAGGGGAAGACTCTTCAACCTCCCCAATATTTCTTCCACTCGATTAACGGGTAACTTCGATCCATGGATTTTATCCGAGTCGTAAACCTCCATATTCTGATCTATAGCCGAAAGAGTGGTGATGGTGCCGGCCACTCCCACGGCCACCAATTCTTTTTCAGCCCTCATTTTCACTAGAACTTCTCGCGAGGTTTCCGTGACAAATCTTTGAAGGGCTTCGACCTCTCGATCCGATGGTGGATCGCTCCTTAAAAACATCTCAGTCAATCTAACACAGCCGATGTCCAAGCTAAAAATCTCCGAAATTTTTGGGGTTTTTTCGAGTCTTCCCAGGATAAGTTCGGTGCTTCCTCCTCCAATGTCGATGACCACGATCGGTCGATGGTCGAAAGTCGCCCAGACAGGCGCCCGTATGGGCGATTGACGAAGGATGTAGGTGGCGCCGAGAAAGGTGAGTTCCGCCTCACGTCTGCCCGTGAGGATATTCACATCGAAACCGATTTTTCTCCTAATTTGCATCAAAAAATCCCTTGCATTTCGGGCATCCCTCACAGCACTGGTTGCTGCGACTTTAACCCGGTTGGTACCATATTCTTTCAAGAGCTCCTTATAGTCCAGAAGTACTTCAAGGGTGCGATCCATTGCAGCTTGATTGATGAATCCATTTCGATCCACACCCTCACCCAGACGCGTGATTACCGCCTTCCTAAGCAGCCATCTCAAACGACCGAGGGAATCGAGTTCGGCGATGAGAAGGCGGATGGAATTGGTGCCAATATCGATGGAGGCAAAATTCACTCCGACTCACACTCATTCTGACAGGAGCTTATCTCACCGATCTTCTTGTGAATCAACTCCCCAATGGGATTGATCCCAGTGGCCAAAAAGTGTGCGTAATGGGCATGGAGGCACTTTATCTTCCCAAAATCGCGTACTCCACCCACGCCGGTTTTTAAGAGGACCCTTTCCTTTGCTGGTGATAGGGACATTCTACTTGCCGGGAAAAGGAGCTGTTTGCGAAAGAGGCGGTAACTCTCATGGGCCTGAACAAATTTTTGATATAGTTCTTCGTCCTTATCCAGTAAAGCTTGGAAGCAATCGATCCACCCCTCGCTCTCAAGCTTTGCGACCTCTTTAATTAAAACCGGACACGTGAGCCAAAAAACGGTGGGAAAGGGCGTTTTATCCTCCAAAATTGGGTTGGTGAGGATAACTAAGGGACGTCCTTTGAAGCAATGTTTTGCCACCCCCAGCAGCCCTTGAGGTGGTCGTCTAAGTTGGCTGGTTATAATTTCTTTCTCCTTAAACAAATTTCCCTTCATCTCCAAATGAAAGTTTAAAAGTACCCTCTCGGATACTTTTATCCCACTATTTATTATACCCAGTTGATACTTTAAGCTCGGTTTATTCATTGTACCTGGTTAAGGAAGGTATGTCAAGAAGGGAAGATTTGGAGGAAAAATTTTCCAAAAAATCTTTATTCTCTCCCAAAAACTAGGTGAGTTTTTCTTCCTCTTCTTTGGTTTGACGGATTCCGTTCGCGCCTCATCCTCTTTCGGGGGAACAACCAAATAAGCGCTCTCACCCGGCTTAATGAGTCCTAAATCCTTTCGAGCGAGTTGCTCTATGTAGTCATCGGTTTTGAGGCGGGCGATTTCCTCCTTCAATGCCTTATTCTTCGCCCTGAGTTCGGCTATATTTTCCCGTAATCTCTCCGACTCTCGCTTTTGCTCCAATCTTTCTTTCAAGGGATAAAGAGCCCATAGAAGCATGAGAACAATAATGGTAACCAGAACGATGTGGGATCTTATAACGCTAAACCTCGTTCTGGGCTTTAATCTTCGGATCTTTAAACCCTTCTGTGATGGCTTGGTTCCCTTTTTTGCCCTCGTTTTCCGGTATCGCATATTTTTACTCCACCCGATGGACTTTTATCAAATTTGTGGTTCCGGGAACGTTCACCAGAACACCGGCGGTTATGATCACCGTATCTCCCCTCTTAACCAATCTGGCTTTTACCGTTGCATCCACGGCCAAACTCAACATATCATCGATATTTTCACTCGGTCTCACCTTCAATGGAACCACACCCCAGGAAAGCAAAAGCCGGCGGGTGACCTCGGGGTTGGGACTTACGGCGATGATTGGTGCCCCTGGACGATATTTGGAGACCTGTCGCGCGGTATACCCGGATTGAGTTGAGGTGATAATTGCTTTGGCCCTGAGGATACTGGCCAGGTGGCAGGCGGCGAAGGCGATTGCATCGGCGGTGGTGGCGTGCACCCAACGACTCTTCGCCTCAAGTAATCCCGCATAATCGAGGACCGATTCCGCCCTCTCAATCAATTTGGCCATGATTCGCACGCTCTCGATGGGATAGCTCCCCACGGCCGTCTCCCCCGAGAGCATAACGGCATCTGTCCCATCGAAAATGGCATTGGCCACGTCACTTGCCTCAGCGCGCGTGGGACGGGGGGATCTCACCATCGAATCGAGCATCTGCGTCGCAGTGATCACCGGTTTCCCGGCTCTAATGGCCCCATTTATTATCCTCTTCTGAACGATGGGGACTTCCTCGGTGGAAATCTCCACCCCCAAATCTCCCCTTGCCACCATGATCCCATCCGAGACCTCTATTATCTCATCGATGTTTTTCACAGCCTCATGCTTTTCTATCTTTGCCATAACCGGTATGGAAGCGCCCCTCTCCTCGATGAGCTTCTTCAAGGCCAAGACATCCTCCGCCTTCCTCACGAAGGATAGAGCCACCCAATCCACACCCCGGTCTAGACCAAAAAATAGATCTTCCTTATCCTTCTGGGTTATGGAGGGTACACTCACCGTGACATCGGGAAGATTAACACCCTTACGGGGAGAAAGCTCACCTCCGGCAATCACCTCACATTTAACATCGCTCTCCGTCTTTTCTTTGACCAGGAGTTGAATGAGTCCATCATCTATGAAAATTGTATCCCTAGGTGAAATATCCTTAAGGATTTGCGGGAAATTGATGGAAACCCTTTCCTGATCACCTGGAACTCGTCGAGCGGTGAGGGTAAATTGTGAGCCTGCCTTGAGATGAACTTTCCCGGCGTGAATTCCACCGATTCGAATCTTCGGTCCCTGTAGGTCGATCAAAATGGCTATGGGAATACCGAGTTCCTTTGCGATCCGGCGTAGGTTGGAGATATTTCTCGAATGGTACTCCTTGGAGCCATAGGAGAGATTAAGGCGGGCGATATTCATTCCGGCTAGCATGAGTTCTTTTAAGATTTTTGGACTTTGGCTGGCTGGACCTATGGTGCAAACAATCTTGGTGCGACGCATTGTATCACCTTAGTCAAGAGTTAGTAGTCGGGAGTAAATACACCATTCACTCCCCACTAACAGACTCCCCGACTACAAACTGATGTTATGCCGAGATAATTCCAAAAAGTAAGGCTTTAAAAATCCTAAATTCGAAATCCTAAATCCTTAACAAATCCAAAATCCAAATCTTTGAAATTCAAACTAATATTCTTCTGGATTTTGGTTTTTGTTTTGATCATTTATAATTTGGTAATTTGATATTGTTTAGTGCTTAGTATTTTGAAACCTGTCCTGAGCTTGTTAAAGGATCAGAATTTAAACCTAAGAGAACCTTTTTGGCGAAGTAAGGGCTTCTTCGCCTCAGACGAATTATGTCTAAGCTATAAACTTATGTCTAAGCTATAAACTGATGTTATAGAAGGCATTCACGCCCGGATATTCCGCCGCATCTCCCAGCCTTTCCTCGATTCGAAGCAACTGATTATATTTACAAACCCTATCGGTGCGGGAGGGAGCGCCCGTCTTTATTTGCCCGGCGTTTGTAGCCACCGCGATATCGGCGATGGACGTATCCTCAGTTTCGCCAGACCGGTGAGAAATAACCGTCGTAAATTTGGACCTTTGGGCCACATTTATGGTCTCGATGGCCTCCGTTAAGGTGCCGATCTGATTGAGCTTAATGAGTATGGAGTTGGCAACTCCCCCTTTTACCCCTCTTTGCAACCGTTTTACATTTGTTACAAAGAGATCATCGCCGACTATTTGGATCCTATCGCCCAATTTATCCGTCAACAATTTCCAGCCATCCCAGTCCTCTTCGGCCATCCCGTCCTCAATGGAGATGATGGGATACTCTTTTACCAAATCTCGATAGTAGTCCACCATTTCATTTGGAGAGAACTGTTTGCCCTCCCCGGCGAGAATATATCTTCCTCTTCGGTAGAACTCGGAGGCGGCGGAGTCTAAAGCCAGGTAGATTTCCTTGCCCGGAGTATAACCCGCCCCATCGATGGCCTCCAGAATGACTTTGATTGCCTCCTCGTTAGACTGAAGGTTTGGTGCAAATCCCCCCTCATCTCCCACCGATGTACTCAAGTTTTTGCCCTTTAAGAACCTTTTGAGATGGTGAAAGATTTCCACTCCCATTCGAAGAGCTTCTCTAAAACAATCAGCACCCACGGGTATTACCATGAATTCCTGGATGTCGAGATTGTTATCGGCATGCCTTCCTCCATTTAAGATATTCATCATGGGAATGGGCAAAATGTGGGCATTTGGTCCTCCGATGTATTCATAGAGGGGAATGTCCAAAGCATTGGCAGCCGCCTTTGCAACGGCCATGGATACGCCCAAAATCGCATTTGCTCCCAATTTACTCTTGTTCTCCGTGCCGTCCAAATGTATGAGTTTAAGATCTATTTCTCGTTGAGCCAGAGCATCCATTCCCACTATGGCCGGGGCGATTATCTCATTTACGTTGCATCTCGCCTTGAGTACCCCTTTCCCCAAATATCTATCGCTGTCATCATCTCGAAGCTCTAAAGCCTCAAAGGTTCCCGTGGAAGCCCCGGAGGGAACGGCGAATCTCCCCCATGAACCATCCTCTAAAAAAACTTCCACCTCAACGGTGGGGTTTCCTCGCGAATCTAGGATCTCTCTAGCAAAAACTCCGGTTATTGCTACCACTTCAATCGCTCCTTTTGGTTCACAGTTCACTGTTCACTGTTCACAGATTTCACTTTTCCAACTTTTTCTTCGCCTCTTCCCAGAGCTCATCCTGCTCCCTGAGGGAGAAATCCTTCAAATTTTTATCCTTGATCCGAACCTCTTTCTCCATATGTTCAAAGCGGCGACGAAATTTATTGGCCACCCTTCTCAAGGCACTTTCTGGATCGATGTCCAGATGGCGTGCCACATTGACCACGGTGAACAAAAGGTCTCCCATTTCGTCCTCCAAATCCCCTTTCCCAGCCAGAGCCGCCTTTAGTTCCCCAACTTCCTCTTCCAACTTATTTATGATATCTTCTTTCCTGGTCCAATCGAAGCCAACCAATGCAGCCTTTCCCTGGAGCTTGAGGGCATAAAGAAGCGCCGGTAATGACCTTGGGATATCCGCCAGGAGGGATTCTTTCTCACTTTCTTTTTCCTTGATCTCCTCCCAATGAGCGATCACTTCCCGCGAAGATGTCACCTTAACATCGGCAAAGATATGAGGATGGCGTCTTATGAGCTTCGAGACGATATCCTCCAAAACATCTTCAATGGTGAATTTCTCCTCTTCTGAGGCGATTTGGGCATGGAAAACTATCTGCAGGAGTAGATCGCCAAGTTCCTCTTTGAGATGGGTAAAATCCTCTCGGTCTATGGCTTCTATGGTCTCGTAGGCCTCTTCGATGAGATGACGTTTTAAAGACCTGTGGGTTTGTTCTTTATCCCAAGGGCAGCCCGATGGACCCCTTAACTTGGACATTATCTCCACTAACTCTTCAAAAGTGTAGTTATCCTTCATGTTCGCAAATCCACTTTAGAACCTCTTATAGGGGTGGTTCATTCACGCAAATTGGTCGGGGATAAACCTAACCATTTTGGTGGGGATAAACCCACGACCCCCACTTTATCACGAAATAAAACCGGATTACCTCCGCCTCAAACCTTCAACCTTGAACCTCATCTAAATGTAAATCTTGATTTTTGCCTTCTTTCTCAATTTTTTAACCCAGGCTTGATACTTTTTCCTTTGTCTCTCTCGGAGCAACTCCCGCTTGACCTGTTCCTTCACCTCTTCGAAGGATTTTTGGTGTTCGGTTTTTTTCTCCTCTAATTTTATGATGTGAAAACCGAACTGAGTCTTAACCACATCACTGATTTCCCCAGGATTTAGTCGAAAGGCGGCATCAGCAAACTCCGGAGCCAATTGCTCCCTGGCCATCCAGTCCAAGCTTCCACCCTGATCCTTAGTCGCTGTATCCATTGAATATTTCTTGGCTAATTGAGCAAAATCTTCACCGTCTTTAAGTTTTTTCAAAATATCCTTTGCCTCTTTCTCGCTTCCCAGAAGAATGTGTCTCGTTTTCGCTTTTTCGGGTTCCTTGTATCTATTCTTATTCTTTTCATAGTACTTCGCCATTTCTTCCTCTGTTACTTCAATGCCCTTTGTGACCTTGGTCCAGATTTTATCCATGAGAAGTTGCTCCCTTAAGCGTACTTTAAATTTACTCGGAGTTA
>JBFMAG010000121.1 GCA_040755895.1 Actinomycetota bacterium
CATGATCACGACGGGGGTACCTCTCTCAGCCACCAATTTAACCATATCCTCATCGGCTCGAAGTCCACTGATGTCGTTCACAATGGCAGCCCCCGCATCTAAAGCCTGACGAGCGACCTCGGATTTATAAGTGTCTATGGATATGGGTTTATCTATTTGAGGGGCAAGCGACTCGATCACGGGGATGACCCTTTCAAGCTCTTGATCCAAACTTACAGGTTCTGCGCCGGGGTGGGTCGATTCTCCACCCACATCGATGATATCGGCTCCCTCCCCGACCATTCTTAAGCCATATTCAACCGCCTTATCCAACCGGCAAAATTTGCCCCCATCCGAAAAGGAATCGGGTGTAACGTTCAATACACCCATAATGTAGGTGCGTTGCGAAAGGTCAAGGACATATCCACCGGCCTTTAAAGTATGATGTGACGATCGAAAATTCAGGAGGACTTCTTCGATTTCAGAAGCAATTTTTGAGAGCTCAAAGGGTTGCTCAGCGAGTTTTTTGCAGACTTCCTTAAACTGCTTCAATGTCCCCATGAGGATGATATCGCTTTTCTTCACTTTGAGATCGTATACACCTCGGGAGATAGCGGCCTCTCCACCCCGGGAAAGCATCTCCTGTTTGATGATGTTGGCCGCTCTTACATCTATACCCTCGAGCTTCACCAGTTGGTGAATGGCCTTTGGGCTCATGATCTCGATGCCCCTGGGATCGACGCCAATCTTAGTGAACTCCCTTATTATGTCATTGATATTCTTAATTTCGAGTACTCTTGCATTCGTCGACATACTCTCAAACCCTTATCGATGAGCGATGTTCGACTAGCGGTTTTTAAAAGATGTTTTCCCGCTCATCGCTGATCACTGACCCGACTTAGCTTTTAATGAGGGATAGTGCTTCGGCGCGGGAAGCTTCATTGGTGCGGAAAATACCTCGCACAGCTGAAGTAACGGTCAGAGAACCGGGCTTACGAACCCCCCTCATGCTCATACAGAGATGCTCAGCTTCTACAACTACGAGAACACCTAAAGGATTCAAGGCCGAGACCAAGGTATCGGCGATGGAAGTCGTGAGGCGCTCTTGGAGCTGGGGTCTTTTGGCCAATATCTCCACAACCCTGGCAAGCTTACTGATTCCAGTGATCCTCCTGCTCTCCCCGGGGATGTAAGCCACATGTGCTTTACCCACGAAGGGTATGAGATGGTGTTCGCAGACTGAATAAAGAGGGATGTCCTTAACTAGAACTATTTCATCGTGATTCTCGGCAAGAGTTATTTGAATGACTCCCTTAGGATCCTGGGTCAAACCAGCGAATATCTCTTCATACATACTGGCTACTCTGGTCGGAGTATCCTTAAGCCCTGGTCTTTTTGGATCCTCGCCAATTCCCTCTAAAATTAGGCGAACTCCCTGCTCAATCTTCTTTCTATCCATTTGAAGTTCCTATTTAATACTTATAGGTGGGTCATAAAACATAAACTTGCTGCTCAGAGCCGCCTTGCAGAGCGAGTGTGAGCAAACGGCGTCGCCCTGACTCGTCGGGAAGCAGCTGTGGCAAACAAATTGACTTAGCGAAGTGGAGTCAACTTCGCACTGCAAAAATAAGAGCAGCCCAAAACGAATCCGAAGCTCAAGGACGGCCCTTTGAGCACTTTGCATTGAAAATTATGATCCATGCACAATATTTTTGATTTGTCCAAAAGTCACCCGTATGGGCGACTTTCGACATTTAGCTCTTTTTTCCTCTAAAAAATAAAACCACCTCACCTCCAAGCTGGTGAGGTGGTGAAAAGCACCCTCTAACCCTCAGCGGGTCTTAATTTGCCGGGTACCTTTTTTAAGCCGGATTCCTTCCGCTCCGCCCCGATGCTTTCCGATTTCTGTTCTTCAACGGTTTGCTCCGTTTGGGGAATGGATTCTTCAACACCCTCAAGGAGTCTAACTAGCTCCTCCTTCTCAAGAGTCTCCCTCTCTATGAGCGTGTTGGCGATTTCATCGAGCTTTTCTCGATTCTTCTGGAGTATTGTTTTAGCCTTAGTCCAGGCTTCGTCCACGATACGTTTGATTTCCTTGTCAATTTCGTAGGCGACTTCCTGGCTATAATCAGGGTGGGATGCAAAATCCCTACCCAAAAAGACCTGATCTTGCTTTTGACCAAGGGTCAATGGACCGAGTTTCTGACTCATACCGTACTCGCAGACCATCTGTCGAGCAATTTTGGTGGTTTTCTCCAAATCGTCTTGAGCGCCCGTGGTTATATCGTGGAAGATCATCTCTTCGGCAACGCGCCCGCCCAACAGCATTGCCAGCTCATCGGTGAGCTCCGATTTGGTAACCAAATATCTATCCTCCGTGGGCAGAGTCAGAGTATACCCCAACGACCTTCCACGAGGAATTATGGAGATTTTGTGGACGGGGTTGGTATTCGGCAAGATGTGTGCCACCAGAGCATGTCCGGCTTCATGATAGGCTATTATCTCTTTCTCTTTATCACTAATTAGCTTCGTTCTCCGTTCAGGTCCAGCAATCACCCTGTCTATGGACTCTTCGAGTTCCTCCATATCTATATATTTCTTGGCATGACGTGCGGCGAGAAGTGCCGCTTCATTCACCAGATTAGCCAGATCCGCTCCGGTAAATCCAGGGGTTCGTCTAGCTAAAACTTCGAGATTGACATCCTTTGAAAGAGGCTTATCCCTGGTATGGACCTTGAGTATCCCTACTCTACCCTTGAGATCGGGGCGATCGACCACGACCTGGCGATCGAACCTACCTGGTCTTAACAGAGCCGGATCCAGGATGTCGGGACGGTTTGTTGCGGCGATGAGTATCACGTTATCTCTGATGTCAAAACCATCCATCTCCACGAGAAGCTGATTGAGGGTCTGTTCACGTTCATCATGACCTCCGCCGAGACCAGCTCCTCGATGGCGTCCCACAGCGTCTATTTCATCCAAGAAGACGATGCAGGGAGCACTGACTTTTGCTTGATTAAAGAGATCCCGCACTCTACTATTGTGGAGAAGCACCGGTTTTTCCCCGCCAAAGAAGGCTTCGTTTTCGCAACCGCAAAGATCATAAACATATCCCCCATATGGTTCTTCGATAATTTCTTTAATGTAAGGTTTCTTAATCTGGTTGGGGAATTCAATTTGATCCTCAAATGGATTGCTACTCTTTCCAATGATCAAATTCCATGCCTCCAAATCTGGCAGAGGTTTATCTTTGATGACCCGACCACCTCTCTGGAAGCATTTTCTCACTCCTACCTTAATTCCATGCATAGCACAAAGCCAGGTAAGTTCGGTGATTAACTTACAGCTTACCGAAGTGGCGCTTACCTTCCCTTCTTTTGTGATATAGCCATCGCCTTTGGTATAACCTTCAAGATAACTCAAGAAGTATTCGGGAGGCATATTCCACATAAATTCCGGAATATGTTTATTGCGGCTTCCACTGCCACAATGCTCCGTAAAGAATCGAACGAGGAGGGTGGAAAAGTATTTTATCTTCACCGTATTGTCTTCGGTATGTTCAATTACTGGACCGAGCCCAAAAACTTCTCGCATCAATCTAATGCAATCTTCCTGCAATTCTTTCTCCTGGGCACCAAACACAAATTCTAAATAATGGAAAGTACCTCTACCTTCAGCGGTATAATATCCCAAGAGCTTCATTAATTCTGGTGTTACTTTCACCTCAAAGGGTATCCTCTTGAAGGTTTTCTGGGAAATTAAACGCGGCTGGCTTTCTCCTCGCTGCCAGTCCCCCACTGTAGCTTGGGATACTCCAATGGCATTCGCAATTGCATATTGGCTTAAAAGTCCCTGATTCTCCAAGGCAAACTCATATTTCCTTTCCATCTCTTGGTAGCGATCGCCCCAAATATCTAACTTTAAAGAAACCTCCGTGGGAAAACTATGAGCCCTCATGAAATGGAGAGTTCCATATTCAGGAGAGTATTCGCCCCGAACTTTGAAGGGCAGATTCACCAATATATCGCCGGGTTTCAGCTCCGTGACTTTTTTGGGTATAATCCTGTTTTTATCGCGCACAAAAATACCGTGATCACCAGTGGCTTTAATTATGCCTCCTAAATAATGGATTTTATAAATTTTGTCCACTTTATGCCTAAAGACTCCCTTAATCTCTTTCCAATCACTTCTCCCAAAGAATTTCTTTTCAGACTTGTCAGATATACAATTTTTTGCTTCATATCCTAGGGTTTTAACATCCTTCACTGGCACCATAAATCCTTCTTGCCCTTCTTCATAGTATTGATCCACAAACTCGGAGATGGGCATGAGTTTAGTGTAATCATCGGTCTTAATTAATACCGGTGTGTCGCCAGAGACCGAGGCGCCCACGCCGACAAACATCTCAACGAAATCGGAGCCGCTGATGCTGAAGAAGGGAACGCCAGCTTCACCGGCAACCGCGCGAGCCAGGAGCGTCTTGCCCGCACCGGGCGGTCCATATAGGAGCACTCCCTTGGGTATTTTAGCCCCCAGCGCTCGGAACTTTCCAGGATTGGCCAAGAATTCCTTTATCTCCTGAAGCTCCTCCACCGCTTCATCGAGCCCGGCGACATCCTTGAAGGTTACCTTGGGCATATCCTTGGTCATCCTCTTAGCCCGAGCCTTGCCAAAGGACATGACCTTGCTTCCCCCACCCTGCATCTGCTGAAGCATGAATATCCAGATGGCGAGGATTAAAATGAAGGGAAGAAGATTGGAAAGAATCAACCACCATACAGCCTCTTTTTGGGGATCAACCTGAGTTGAAACCTTGTGCTTGAGCAATATCTCTGAGATGTTGTAGCTTTCAGGGTAGGAGACCTCAAATTGAGTGCCGTTCTGTAACTTTCCCTTGATTATATGATCCTTGTCTAAGATCTTTACTTCCTTTACCTTACCCGCTTCAACCTGAGCGATGAACTTGTTCAGAGTCAGTTTCTGAGTGGGCTTCTGATTTAGAAGGTAGCTTTGGGCTAGGAACAGAATGAGAATTACGACCAGGAAGTAAAAACCCGCGCTCTTGAAAAACCTCTTCAAAATGAAACCTCCTTAATAATTTCGCGTAATAATCGTAACATAATTTAAATGCATTAGCAATTTAACCAGGGAAGTCGAAAGGCCTTATGCCCTGGAAATGCTCCAAACAGGTCTTCAGACCTGTTATTAACAGACCTAAAGGTCTGTTGCTACTACTACGAAGCCTTGTAAATTATTCTAAGTTTTCAACCTCTAGTTTTAAGATCGTCTTAGTGCCCCGGTTAGCTTTAGCCCTATCATCAATTCTATACCCGATTACCCAAAGAATATGATCCTTCCCCTGGAGGATGGGGATCCTATCCCTGAGTCTGCGCGGAACCTTCTCGTCCACGAAGAAATCCTGCAATTTCTTTTCGCCCTCCATACCCAAAGGTCTAAAGCTATCGCCGGGTAATCGGGTGCGCAAGATGAGAGGTGGTTCAATCTTATCGGCATCCAGATAAGCCTTTCTATCCTCCTTCGGAATCGTTTCACCCTTTGCATCCTCAAACTCAGCCCTTATTCGGATTCCAAGGCTGGGAATATCGGTTACGCCCGGAATGTTCAGCAAAACTCTTGGGACCTTGGGGGCTTTCAACTTCTCCTTGAAGGTTATGATGAGTGCACCATATTCACTCAAGGCAACGAGCCTTCCAGGGAGATCCATTTGCAGATGTGGCAACTTTCCGGACACGTACCCCAATATCTCCTCCAAATGTTTGAACTCTATACCCCGCAAATTTCCCTTCACCAGCTGTATTCCTCTTCGAAGCATTCTTCGCTGAATGGCCAAGGGTAGCTTCTGAATCCTCTTGCAGGACAATTTCACCAAATTCTTCTCAATCACCGCGACTTCATTGAACTTTCCTCCAGCTATCTCATCGAGGAGGTCTTGCTCCTCGCTTAAAATCTCCATGGTTTTAAGGATAACCCCCTTAAAATTTGGATTATATCGCTCCAGAGCCGGAATGAGCTGATGACGAACCTTATTCCGTAAATAAGAGATATCGAGATTCGATAGGTCCAACCGAAATTCTATCCCCTTTTCTCCGCAATATTCTTGAATTTCACCTCGGGTTGATTCAATCAAAGGACGGATGTATTTACCCCTCACGGGAAGCATCCCCCTTAAGCCTTCGGGTCCTGATCCCCGTAGGAGCCTCATTAGAAAGGTCTCAACCTGGTCATCGGCGTGGTGTCCAAGGGCGGCTCTATTGGCTTTTATCTCTCGACCGACCTTTTCCAACAATCTATATCTGACCTCACGAGCTGCCTCCTCAGGGGAAAGATGCTCTTTTCTCATATATGCTGGTACGTCAAAGGAGAGAATTGTAGAGGGACATTCCAGCCTTTCAGCCAATTCTCGGACGAAAAGCGCATCCTCTTCTGATTC